>JBBSEE010000046.1:0-9719 GCA_038239995.1 Chloroflexia bacterium
AACTGCGTAACACCTATTTTGGATTTTAGATTTTGGATTGCGGTGTTGGCCGCCCATCTACACCTATTTTCGTAAGGGCGGGTGGCGCACGCCCTGCCCAACTAGAGGGGGATACAAAGATATGACCGCAACGATTGAGCGACCGAGCAAGGTGGCGCAGATATTCGAGAGCATGGAGTATGGCCCCGCCCCGGAGTCGGCTACGCCTGCGCTAAACTGGATTAAGGAGCATCAGCCGTTCGGCCTGTTCATCGGCGGTGAGTGGGTTGCGCCCAGCGGTGGCACGTACACCGACTCGGCCAACCCCGCGACCGGCAAGCCGCTGGCGAAGATTGGGGCGGCGACCGCTGAAGATGTGGACAAGGCGGTGGCTGCTGCTCGCGCCGCCTTCCCGGTGTGGAGCGCAACCCCCGGCCACATCCGCGCCCGCTATATGTACGCCCTTGCCCGCCACGTGCAGAAGCACTCCCGCCTACTCGCGGTGCTGGAGACGCTGGACAACGGCAAGACTATCCGCGAGACCCGCGACCTTGACATCCCCCTCGTCGCCCGCCACTTCTACTACTATGCAGGTTGGGCACAACTGATGGCGAGCGAACTGGCGGGCTATCAGCCGCTGGGGGTGGTGGGGCAAATCATCCCTTGGAACTTCCCGATGCTGATGCTGGCGTGGAAGATTGCCCCCGCACTGGCGATGGGCAACACGGTGGTGCTGAAGCCCGCCCGCTACACCCCGCTGACCGCCCTTGCCTTCGCCGAGATTTGCCGCGAGGTGGGGTTGCCCGCCGGGGTGGTCAACATCGTCACTGGCGAGGCGGGAGTGGCGGGCGAGGCGTTGGTCAATCACCCCGACGTGGACAAGATTGCCTTCACCGGCAGCACCGATGTGGGCCGTCATCTGCGCCGTGTTACTGCGGGCAGCGGCAAGCGGATGTCGCTGGAACTTGGGGGGAAATCGCCCTTCGTGGTGTTCGACGATGCCGACCTCGATAGTGTGGTGGAAGGAACGGTGGACGCGATTTGGTTCAATCAGGGGCAGGTGTGCTGCGCCGGTTCGCGCCTGCTGGTGCAAGAGACGATTGCCGACCAATTGACCGATAAGCTGAAGCTGCGGATGGAGAAGCTGCGCCTTGGCGACCCGCTGGATAAGGCGATGGACATCGGGGCGATAGTCTCCCCCGCCCAGCTAGCGGAGATTACCCGCTTGGTCAAGACTGGCGTGGATGAGGGCGCTAGCGTGTGGCAGCCGTCGTGGTCATGCCCCACTGAGGGCAGCTTCTACCCACCCACCCTCTTCACCAACGTATCGCCCGCCACCACCATCGCGCAGGTGGAGATATTCGGCCCGGTGCTGGTGAGCATGAGCTTCCGCACCCCTGCCGAGGCGGTGGCTTTGGCGAACAACACCCGCTACGGACTGGCCGCCAGCGTGTGGAGCGAGAACATCAACCTTGCCCTCGACGTGGCGCGGCGCATCAAGGCAGGCAGCGTGTGGGTGAATTGCACCAATCAGTTCGACGCGGCCAGCGGCTTCGGCGGCTACCGCGAGTCCGGCTTTGGCCGCGAGGGGGGCAAAGAGGGTCTCTATGAGTACATCCGCCCCACTTGGGAAGATTTTAGATTGCCGATTTTGGATTTTGGATCGGATAAAGACAATCACCGAATTGCAACTGATGGCCCAACTAAGGCGGCACAAAATGGTCATACCCAATCTAAAATCAAAAATCTAAAATCTAAAATCGTGACGATTGACCGTACCCCCAAGATGTACATCGGCGGCAAGCAGGCGCGGCCCGATAGCGGCTACAGCATGACCGTGTACGGCGCGGACGGCCTCCCGATTGGCGAGGTAGGCGAGGGCAACCGCAAGGACATCCGCAACGCGGTGGAAGCCGCCCACGCCGCCGCAAGCTGGGCCACCGCCTACGGCCACAACAAGGCCCAGATACTCTACTACATCGCTGAGAACCTTGCCGCCCGCGCCGACGAGTTCGCCGCCCGCCTCCGCCAACAGACCAGCGTGAGCGAAGCGGATGCCCATGCCGAAGTTTCCGCCAGCATCAGCCGCCTGTTCACCTATGCGGCGTGGGCGGACAAGTACGACGGGCTGGTGCATTCCACCCCCTCGCGCAACGTCACCCTTGCGATGAACGAGGCGATTGGCGTGCTGGGCCTCGTCTGCCCCGACGACGCGCCGCTGCTCTCGTTCGTCTCCCTAGTCGCCCCCGCAATCGCGATGGGCAACACGGTGGTGGTGATACCGTCGCCCGCCCACCCCCTCAGCGCGACCGACTTCTACCAAATCCTCGATACCTCCGACCTGCCCGCCGGGGTGGTAAACATCGTCACCGGCCCCCGCGATACGCTGGCTAAGGTGCTGGCCGAACATGAAAGCGTGGACGGGGTGTGGTACTTTGGCAGTGCCGAGGGCAGCAAGATGGTGGAGTACGAGTCGGCCAGCAACATGAAGCGCACATGGGTCAGCTACGGCCACCGCCGCGACTGGCGGGACCGCGGGCAGGGCGAAGGTGAAGAGTTTCTCCGTGAGGCCACGCAGGTAAAGAACATTTGGGTGCCTTACGGGGAGTAGGGCTGGCATTTACGCCTAAAGTTGCTTGGCTCCCCCCCGCGCTAGTGCTATACTGGAGCGGTTGGGATGACCTTGTTGAGAAGCAGGAGGTAAACAATGACGGCAACCGAACGCAAGTCTAAGAACGGGCAGACCCGCAGCAACGGTCATATGCTCCTCTTGGAGTCAGAGTATGTGCCTGAGTTTCGGCCCGACAATTGTGCCGTTATCTACGAAGCACTTCGCATCGTCAAGGCGCAACCGGAACCGACTGACGAGCAGGAAGTGATTCGCCGCTTGGAGTTGGTGCGTCAAGTAATTGCAGATAATGGAGTAAAGGCAGCGCGGGAAGACCGGCATGGACTGGATAGCGCGGTGATGCAGCTCGCGATGAAAGTAACATGGTCGGTGGAAGCAAGGATATTGAATACGGAGATAATTGATTTGCTTACACCAGAGCGCAAACCCCGCCGCAAAGTGAACGTGGAAGATTATCTGCTGCTCGAACTTACTGACGAGCAGTGGGAGGAGATTATCGCAGCGGAAAACGCGAAGGGGGAGCATGAGTGACCGAAGTCTTCTTCGACACTAATGTCCTGTATCGGGCGGTTGTCCCCCAAGCGAAACAGGCTAATCAAATGGAAGTTGAACAAGCCGAGGAAGCCAAACGGTTGTTGGCAGCAGTTGAGGAAGGTCGGCTAGACGGCTTTGTCTCTATTCTCGCTCTGGCATCGCTCTACAGTTTGTTGGAAGCGTATTACAGAGATAACAAGTGGAGATTGCTTGCTCCTAGTTGGCAGATAGCCGAGCGGCGGGCGCGACAGGATGCTTATAATAGCATCATCAGACTTGCCTCTCTATTTACTGTGTCTACGGTGCTGGGGAGCGACTACGACACGGTTCGAGAGCTAATGAGTAAGAATCTGCAATGCAACGATTTTGAGGACAATCTTCAGCTAATATGCACAAAGTCAGAGAGTGTCAAAATAATCGTTACCTTCAACAAACGTGACTTTGCCTGCGCGAATGGGCTAGGCATTGAGGCACTTACCCCCAAGCAACTTCTGCTTAGGTTGACCAATGCGTAGGCTATCTGTGTGCCTCGCTGCTCTGTGCCTCATCCTCGCCGCCTGCGACCCGAACCCCGGCCCACTGGTCGTCACCCCGACTGCGCCCCAACGCCTGCCCACCATCGCTTTCGGTTTGCTTACTCCCTTCCCTTCACCCGCCGCCGACCTCACCGCCCAGCTAGCCACCGCCGAGCAGCAATGGGCGGCACAGGGCATTGCTAGCTATCGTATCGAGGTGCGCCGCGCTTCGTTCGCTGCTTCGGAGACTATCTCCCTTACCGTGCAAGCTGGACAGGTGGTTAGCAATGTGGTGGTGGGCTGTCGCAGCGCGGAACTCGGCCCCGCCTGTCGCACCGCTCAGTATCAGCTTGACCGCTATACGGTGTCCGGCTTGTTCGCCACCGCGCATAGTCTAGCCGACAACGGCGACCGCCAGTACGCTAAGATGCGCTTCGACCTCACCTACGGCTACCCCACCAGCATCAGCTACGACAACCCCGACGTGTCCGACGAGGAATGGGGGATTGGTGTGTTGTCTTTCCAGCCGCTGAAATGATGAAATAAGGAGAACAGCTTGGCCCAACTGAAATCGCGCTTCGAGGTTCGCACTTTGGTGGCCCTTATCGTCACTATTGCGGTCTGGTCATCTGCCTTCGCGGGGGTAAGGGCAGGGCTGAATGAAGTCCCCGCCCTCATCTCCATCGCGGGCGGGGTGGTCGCGCTGGTGGGGGTTACGCTGGTGAATTGGCGGCCAGGTGGCAAGGTGGAGACGGCGGACACACCCAGTGGCGGACGGCCAGACAGCGGATGTGTAACAGCTATGCTATAATCAGCCCTACAATTTGCAGAATCCCCTCAGACATGGTACAATATGGTACAAATGTGCTAAAACGTGCGTAGGGGCGGGTGGCACTCGCCCACCATAGGGAGTGGTGATGACCAGATTCAACCAGAAAGATAAGAAGCGGCCCGGCGACCCGACGGATATTTGCAAGCAGTACCTCGACCTCAAGGCCCAGTATCCCGACATGATACTGCTGTTCCGCCTCGGCGACTTCTACGAGACCTTCGATAGCGATGCCTACATCGTGGCGCAGGAACTCGACCTCGTGCTGACCGGGCGGGAGATGTACTTCCAGAGCAAGGAGCGGATGCCGATGGCGGGGCTGCCCTACCATGCGGCGGAGAACTACATCGCGCGGCTAATTGCCAAGGGTTACAAGGTGGCGGTGGCCGAGCAGATGGGCGCACCGGGCAAGGAGATGATTGACCGCAAGATTACGCGGGTGATTACCCCCGGCACCGTGGTCGAACCGGGGATGCTGGCGGAGAAGCGCAACAACTATCTAGCCGCCGCGCTGATTGACGGCAACCAAGCGGGCCTCGCCTATGTGGACATCACCACCGGCGAGTTCCAGACCACCCAGTTCGCTAACGACGACAACAGCCTACGGCTGCGCCAAGAGCTTGACCGCGTTGGCCCTGCCGAGCTAATCGTCCCCGCCGCCGTACCCCGGCGCAAGGCCAACCTCGTGACCAAGGCGAAGCTGCGGCAGTGGGCGGCAGAGGCGAACGACGGCCACATCCCCGCCTCCGCCGATAAGATGCCGCTGATTACCCCGCCCGCCGACATCAGCCCCGCCCCGACTACCCCCTTCCCGCTGGAAGATTTTGCGCTCCAGAACGCCAGCAACGCCCTGTTCGCCCACTTTGCGGTGCAGACCCTAGACGGGTTCGGTTGCGCCAATCTGCCCCTTGCCATCCGCGCCGCCGGTGCGCTGATTGCCTACCTGCGCGAGACCAATCCGGTCGCGCTGGAGCAGCTACATCGCCTCAGCACCTACTCGGTGGAGGGATACATGACCCTCGACCCCCAGACGCGCCGCAACCTCGAACTGGCCGACCGGCACGGCGAGCGGGCGATGTCGCTGCTATCTGTCCTCGACCGCACCAAGACGGGGATGGGCGGGCGGATGCTAAACCGCTGGCTGTCGCAGCCGCTGATAGACCTACCTCGGCTGCGGGCGCGGCTCGATGCGGTCAGCCTGCTGGTGGAGCAACGTCAACGCCGCGAACGCTTGCGCGAGTTGCTCAACGGCATGGCGGACATCGAACGGGTTGCCAATCGCATCACCCAGCGCATCGCCCTGCCCCGCGACCTCGTCAGCCTTGCCCATACCCTGAAGCGGGTGCGCGAGGTGAAGGAGCTATTCGCCCCCACCCCCGACATGAACAAGCGCGAGGCGATATTTGCCGCGCTGGTACAGCGGCTGAACGATTGTGGCGATGTCTGCGACCTCGTCAGCCGCGCGATCTTGCTTGACCCGGAAAACAACAATCAGCCAGTCGCGGTGCTAGGCAAGGGCAAGGCGATTGCCCCCGGCTTCGACCCCGACTACGATGAGAAGCAGAACCTGAAGCTGAACGCCCGCCAACTGCTGGACCAGATGGCCCAGATGGAGCGGGAACGCAGCGGCATCAAGAACCTGAAGATTGACAGCAACGCGGTGTTCGGCTACTACATCGCTATCTCCCGCGTGCATGGCGATAAGCCGCTACCCGCCGACTATGTTCGCAAGCAGACGATGGCGAACGAGGAACGCTACATCACCCCCGCGCTGAAGGATTTGGAGCTACAAATCAACAATGCGGAGGCCACTATCGTTGACCTCGAACGTGCCGCCTATGACCGGGTGCTGACCGCGATTAGCGAACAGGCCGAGGCGTTGCTGCGGACTGCGGACGCGCTGGCCCACTTCGACGTGTTCGCCGCGCTAGCCGATGTGGCGGTGCGGAACAATTACGTCGCCCCCACCCTCGACGACGGTGAGGCCATTGCAATCGTGGGCGGGCGGCATCCAGTGGTGGAGCAAGCCTTGCAGGGCGAGCCGTTCGTGCCCAATGATACCCATATCGCCTGCGCCGATGAGCAACTGCTGCTCATCACCGGCCCGAACATGGCGGGCAAGAGCGTGTACCTGCGCCAAGTGGCGATCATCACCCTGATGGCCCAAATCGGCTCGTGGGTGCCCGCGACTTCCGCGCACATCGGGCTGGTAGACCGTATCTTCACCCGCGTGGGGGCGCAGGACGATATTGCCACCGGCCAATCCACCTTCATGGTGGAGATGGTGGAGACCGCCAACATCCTCAACCACGCCACGCGCAAGAGCCTGATTATCCTCGACGAGATTGGGCGCGGCACCAGCACCTACGATGGGCTGGCTATCGCCCGCGCGGTGGTGGAGTATATCCACAACAGCCCCCGCCTCGGCGCGAAGACCATGTTTGCCACCCACTACCATGAACTGACCGAGATGGAGGCAATCCTCCCCCATGTGCGTAACTACAACGTGGCGGTGGCCGAGCAGGGCGACCACATCATCTTCCTGCGCCAAGTGGTGCGTGGCGGGGCAGACCGTAGCTACGGCATCCACGTGGCGGAGATGGCGGGCTTGCCCCGCAGCGTGTTGCGCCGCGCCACCGAGGTGCTGGGCGAGCTTGAACGCAGCGGCCAGAAGCAAGACCGCCGTGCCGCGATGACCGCCAGCGACCCGCGCAACCAGATGGCGATGTTCGGGGCGGTGGGCGGCAACGTCATCTCCCCGCCCACCAGCTTCGCCCCCCCCGCCCCCAGCCCCGTGGTTGAGGAACTGAAGAGCCTGCGGGTGGACGAGCTATCGCCCATCGAAGCCCTCTCCAAACTGTACGAGTTGCAGAAGAAGGCGCGAGAAGACGAGGTTTGAGGTTTGAGGTTTGAGCGATGAATGCGGTAGGGGCGTGATAAATCACGCCCTGCTGAAGTACAGCAAGGTGCATGGGGTGTTAGAATCGCGGAAGACGCGGAAACAAGCACGGAACACGCGGAAGGGAAAACCGTAAGGTGGCGTTATGGCTCGCTTACCTAGTTGGGGGTGGGGATGGTAATAACGCGGCTGTCTTTTTCCGCGTCATCCGCGCGATGCCGCGTCTTCCGCGATTCTAAGGGGCATAGGGTGGCAGGACCAGCCCGCGGATTAAGTTCAGCGGGGCAGCGGATGGGGCGCAGGAGGAGCGATGAAGCTGGAGATAGCAGACCACCAATCATAGGTGCTTTGGGCGGCTGATTGCGCCGAACACGTCCTCCCATGCTTCGAGGGGGAGTATCCGGACGATGACCGCCCGCGCAAAGCTATCGCAGCGGGGCGGGCTTGGGTGCGTGGG
The DNA here is from genome assembly GCA_038239995.1 of Chloroflexia bacterium. Lineage (GTDB taxonomy): Bacteria > Chloroflexota > Chloroflexia > QHBQ01 > QHBQ01 > QHBQ01. The sequence continues at coordinate 7,843 of JBBSEE010000046.1, forward strand.
GAGATGGGGGTGAGCGAGGCCCGCGCCGCCACCTTCGCCACCCACGCGGCGGCCCGCGCTGCTGACCAACCCGCCGCGCGGGCCACCGCGCGGGCCGCCGGTCATGCCGCTGCCACCGTCCATGTGGCTGACCACGCCCGCGCTGTCGCCAACTACGCGGCTAAGGCGGCGGGCGATACTGCCGAAGAACGTGATTGGCAATACCAACACCTGTCGTTGCATCTGCGGCCAGTAATATTGCCCCCTGAATAACGATACATTCAAGGGGGGCGCGATATGCTTCAATAGCAAGGTCCAAAGGAGGTTTGGTGATGGCACAGACTAATGTACAAGTTCGCACCGTACACAACGCTTGTGTCGCGGTTGGCTGGGCTGGCTCACGAACTTTGACCATTGACCGGCCAGAGAGTGCTGGGGGGATGGGGCTGGGGTATAGCGGTGGCGAACTGTTGCTGCTAGCCCTCGGTGCCTGCTACTGCAATGACATCTTCCGCGAGGCGGCCAAGCATGGGATAGTGGTCAGCAATGTGCAAGTCGAGGTATCGGGCGATTGGGGGGGCGACCCAGTGCGGGCGCAGAATATCAGTTTCGCGGCCACTGTCGAGGCTGAAGCGAGCGAAACTGAGATTGAAGACTTGATGCGCCATACCGACAAAGTTGCGGAAATCCACAATTCGCTACGCTACGGCACAAACGTCACTCTGGCTAGCACCAAGGCGGTGTCGCTGGCTAAATTACGACTGGATGTAAAACCAATAGGGTCGTAGCCCGCTAGAGCCACGACCCCATTCTTGATTCCACCTTCTGCCTTCTGCCTTCTATCTTCGTTACACTTCTGCGCCGATGCCCGTGTTGGCCCGCACGTTCAGTTCGTTGAACTTAGCCTCGGCAGCCGGTTCGCGGCTGAGGATAGTGCCGAGATATGCGCCGATGAAGCCGAGCGGGATGCTGACGATGCCGGGATTGGCAAGCGGGAAGATAGGCGCGGCCTGAATCAGATGGCGACCGACCTTCAGGGTGTCGGGGTCAACCGTCATGATGCTGGGGCTGATGATGATGAACACCAGCGTAGCGATTATGCCCGTCGCCATGCCGGTTACTGCTCCCACTGTGTTGAACCGTTTCCAGAACAGGGAGAAGAGGATGGCTGGCAGGTTGGCGGCAGCGGCGAGGGCGAAGGCGAGACCCACCATATAGGCGACGTTGAAGGCAGGGCCGAGCAGAATGGCGATGAGGATACTGAGTGCCCCCACTACCAGTGCCGAGATGCGGGCCACGAACACCTCTTGCCCTCTAGTGCGCTCCTTGCCACCATGCACCACGTTGGTCCAGAAGTCGTGCGAGAACGAAGTGGACGCGCTGATGGTCAAACCGGCCACCACTGCGAGGATGGTAGCGAAGGCCACCGAGGAGATAAAGGCAAAGAAAATGTCCCCGCCGAGGTTCTGAGCTAGCAAGGGAGCACTCATGTTGGTGCCGCCATTGCTAGCGATGAAGCCCTTACCCACGATGGTTGCAGCACCGAAGCCGAGGAAGGTGGTCAGGATATAGAAGGTGCCGATGATGGCGATGGCCCAGACCACGCTGTTGCGGGCAATCTTCGCGCTAGGCACGGTGTAGAAGCGCACGAGGATATGGGGCAGCCCTGCGGTGCCGAGTACCAGCGCGAGGCCAAGCGAAAGCAGGTCGAGTGCGCCATAGGGTGGCTTGTAGAGTAGGCCGGGGTTGAGGTCGTTCACGGTGGTGGTTTTACCCGCTGCGTCGGTTACTTGCACGTGAGTAATGGCGGTGAAGAACGCGCCGAGGTCGAAGTTGAAGTGGGCCAGCACGAGGATGCTGAGCAGGAATGTGCCCGCCATCAGTAGCAGGGCCTTGAT
>JBBSEE010000047.1:0-9595 GCA_038239995.1 Chloroflexia bacterium
AAAGAGCAATCTTCTAGCACCGAAAGCCAAAGTAGGGTGAAGATATCGCGCAATGGCTGTTCTAGTTTGCTAATCGCCATCTTCCACTGCTGCAACTTGTGCATCTGCTCAGGGGGGAATGCAACCCGCATAATTGCCACATCCATAGCTACTAGGGCAGGCTGTTCACTGCCAACGCTAGCTTGAAGCTGCTGCATGGCGGCGAACAAAGTATGGGGAGCCAGATGGTAAAGCAACGGCAAGGTGCGAGTCACGAATGGGCCGATTGGCAACTTGTCAACCCCAATAGCGGGAATAGCTTGGAGCATCGTGGCGTAGAGTGTCGTACCCATGCCATTGAAGGGGTCGAACAGATAATCATCCTCGCCTAGCCTCAGTCGCTTGATGAACTCCATTACGAAACTATAGGCGAACGCCTCTTTGTAGTGGAACAGGCGCAACAGCGGCACGTTCTTGTTGCCCACATAGCTTACCAGCTTGCCCAGCCTTAGCTCCTCGCGCATCAGGGGGGTGAACTTCGTTTCGATGCGCCGCCGCGCGGTGTCATCTTGGCGGACCGTAACTAGCTTCTCCAAACCAACTGGCTGATCGGAAGCAATTGCTGGCATCTCGTTTAGGAAGCTCGTTTGATAAAGATTCGCCATCTTTAATCCCCTGATAGGCAATAGCCCACATATTTTTCATATGGGCTATTATATCATGCCAATGAATAAGACGCACCCCCAGCGGATGCGCCATCATCTTTAATCCCCGCGTCTTATTCCCTCAGCGCAACTTCTTAATCCGCGCTCGGTTGGGGCTGAGGTAGTAGGTCATGCTCTGCAACGCGCTGATGGGGTCTATGTGGCGGATACGCACATGGTCGGGGACTTGCACGATAATCGGGGCGTAGTTCAGGATTGCCCCTACCCCCGCTTTCACCAGTTCGTCGGCCACCTCCTGTGCGCCCTCGGCGGGCACCGCAATGATGCCGATTTCGATGTTTTTCTCGCGCAACACCTCGGCCAGCTTGTCCATGGGGTACATCTCGATATTGTCCAGCTTGGTGCGGGCGATACGCTTGGGGTCGCGGTCGAAGGCAGCGACGATGTGGAAGCCACGCTCGCGGAAACCGTCATAGTGGACCAACGCTTGGCCGAGGTTGCCGATGCCGACAAGGGCGCAACGCCAATCGCGGTCCATGTTCAAGATTTCCTTGATTTGCTCTAGTAGGTAGTTGACGTTGTAGCCCTTGCCCTGCTTGCCGAACTCGCCAAAGTAGCTGAGGTCGCGGCGAATCTGCGCGGCAGTGCCACCAATGCGGGCGGCTAGTTCGCTGCTGGATACAGTGGTGATGCCCTCTTGCAGCATATAGTCGAGGCTACGGGCGTAGGTGGGCAGGCGGCGAATCACGATGTCGGGGATGTCATCTTCCACCCCCCCAATGCTCACCAAATCGTCGTCATCCGCCACTACTCCGTGCGCGTTGCGGCCATTCGTTGTCGTCACCATGCTTTGCTCAACCTCTATTCTATAATTATTCCACTTCGCCAACGTGGATTGCCACCACCCCAAAGGTATGTAGACTGTAGCGCACCCGACGTAGCCCCGCATCCTCCATTATTTGCTTCAGCGTGGGCGGCGGGGGGAAGTTGGTTATCGAGTTGGGCAAGTAACGGTACGCTTCCGCTTGCCCCGCAATCACGCAGCCCAATAGCGGCACAAGATAATAGGTGTGCAACTGATACCCCAGCCGGAACAAGGGGGAAGTGGGCTGCGTCATCTCTAGGCAGACTACCCGCCCACCGGGGCGCACCACCCGCACCATCTCCCCGAACGCGGCCCCAATATCAGTCACGTTTCGCATCGCAAAACCAGTGGTCGCGCAATCAAAGCTATCATCGTCGAAGGGCAGATGCAGCGCGTCCCCTTCTACCCATGCGATGCCGGGGGTGGCTGGCCCGGCCTTTATCTGGGCGACACTTAGGCTCAGGTCGGCAAGGTCGCGGTCGCGGGCTTGTCGCGCCCGCGCCACCTTCAGCATCTGGGGGGCGAAATCGAGGGCGGCCACCGCGCAGCCCTGTCGGGCAAGGGCGAAGGCGAACACCCCCGTGCCAGTCGCCACATCAATCGCCAGCGGTACGCGGCCCGCCGCCCCCGCCATCTGCACTGCAGTGGCTCGCAAGACTAGCTTAGTGGCAATCTTGCGCCAGCCCGCTTCCTGCCCTAGCGAGATGATGCGGTTCATCATATCGTAGCGGGCGGCCACCATGTTAAACATCGAGGTGACGTACTCCGCTTTGGCCGCTCCACTCAGGTGGGCATCCGTATTGGTCGCTGCTATTTGCTTGTAGTCCTTCATCTGCGCCATTGGATAACTGCTCCCATGCTATAAACGTATTGTATCATTTTTCACAGATGCCGTCAAGAAGTTACTGCTCCTTGACAATCCCGCCCGCCTGTAATAACATAGAGGCGTAAGCAAATGATTGCCACACCGCGAGGAGTCCGCCATGATTTTCCGTAGTCCGCACCCCGACGTAGCGATACCAGAGGTTTCGCTCACCGATTTTGTGCTGCGCCGCGCCGCCGCGTTGGGCGACAAACCCGCCCTGATTGACGGCCCTAGCGGGCGCACCCTCACCTATGCCCAACTGCTGGGTGGGGTGCGAAAGGTGGCGGCAGGTCTCGACCAGCGCGGCTTCAAGAAGGGCGATGTGTTCGCCATCTACAGCCCCAACCTGCCCGAGTACGCCATTGCCTTCCTCGCGGTCGCTTCAATCGGCGGCATCAACACCACCATCAACCCGCTTTACACGGTAGACGAGCTAGCCTTCCAGCTTAACGACGCGAAGGCCAAGTATCTAGTCACCATCCCCCAGTTTATAGAGAAGGCGTTGGCCGCGGCGGTCAAGTCGGATGTGGAGGAGGTGTTTGTGTTCGGCACGGCAGAGTTTGCCACCCCCTTCGCCGACCTGATGCTCACCGATGCGCCGCCCCCTGATGTGACCATCAACCCGCGTGAAGACCTCGTGGTGCTGCCCTACTCTAGCGGCACCACTGGCCTGCCCAAAGGGGTGATGCTCACCCACTATAACCTCGTCGCCAATATCTGCCAGAGCGAAGTGGTGGAGACCTTCACCGACAAGGATACCCTGATTGGCATCCTCCCATTCTTCCACATCTACGGCATGGAGGTCATCCTCAACATGGGGGTATCAAAGGGGGCAACCATCGTGACCATGCCCCGCTTCGAGCTTGAACCCTTCCTCCAACTGATGCAGAGCCACCACATCACCCGCGCTTACCTCGTGCCCCCGATTGTGCTGGCCCTCGCCAAGCACCCGTTGGTGGCTAACTATGACCTATCTAGCCTGAACATGATTATGTCGGGCGCGGCTCCCCTCAGCGCAGCCCTAACTGAGGCGGCTTCTTCGCGGCTGGGGTGCATGGTGAAGCAGGGCTACGGCCTGACCGAGACCAGCCCGGTCACTCACATCAACCCCGATGACCCGACCAAGAGCAAGCCCGGCTCGATTGGCCCGGCGGTCGCCAACACCGAGGTCGAGATTATGGATATTGACAGTGGCGCGGAGCTAGGGGTTAACCAAGAGGGCGAGATCTGCGTGCGCGGCCCGCAGGTGATGCGCGGCTACCTGAACAACCCGGAAGCGACCGCCAACATGATTGACCGCGATGGTTGGCTGCACACCGGCGATATTGGCTACGCCGACAATGATGGTTACTTCTTCATCGTAGACCGACTGAAGGAGCTAATCAAGTACAAAGGATTGCAGGTTGCCCCCGCCGAACTGGAAGCGGTGCTGCTCACCCATCCCGCGATTGCGGATGCGGCGGTTATCCCCATCCCCGATGAGGAGGCAGGCGAGGTGCCTAAAGCCTTCGTTGTCCTCAAGGGCGAGGTTAGCCCAGAGCAAATCATGGAGTACGTGGCCGAGCGCGTCGCCCCCTACAAGAAGGTGCGAAGCGTGGAGGTTATTGACCAAATCCCTAAATCCGCTTCCGGTAAGATACTACGTCGCGTCCTCGTCGCGCGCGAACGGGAGGGGAAATAGCGAATAGTAACGCTGGAACGGGCGTATTATGAGCGGGCGACGTAGCGGGGCAGTGCGCCCCCGCCGTACCAATCTGCCAATTCAACTTACCAGCTTCGTCGGGCGTGAATTGGAAATCAGCGAGGTCAAGCACCTGCTGGCCTCATCGTTGATGCTCACCCTCACCGGCGCGGGGGGGATGGGCAAGACGCGGCTTGCCCTGCACGTCGCCACCGACGTGCGCGACACGTTCGCCGATGGGGTCTGGCTGGTGGAGCTTGCCCCCATCACCGACCCCCGGCTCGTCCCCGCCAGCGTGGCCGCCGCCCTCGGTTTGGGCGAGGAGGTGGGCCGCTCCCTACTCTCCACTCTGATTAGCTTCTTGAGCGGCAAGCAAGCCCTCATCCTGCTGGACAACTGTGAACATCTGCTCGATGCCTGCGCCCAGCTAGCCGACACCCTGCTGCAACATTGCCCCCGCCTCTCCATCCTTGCCACCAGCCGTGAACGCTTGCACGTCAGCGGCGAGGCGGTCTGGCACGTCCCTGCCCTGTCGCTCCCCAGCAAGTGGCACCTGCCTAGCTTGACTGAGCTTGAGCAGTACGAAGCGGTGCTGCTGTTCGTCACGCGAGCGCGGGCGGCGGACCCCAGCTTCACCCTGAATAGCCGCAATGCCGAGGCGGTGGCCCAAATCTGTCGGCGGCTGGACGGTATCCCGCTGGCTATCGAACTCGCTGCCGCCCAAGCACGGGACTTGAGTGCCGAGCAAATCCTCACCCGCCTCGATGACCGCTTTCGCCTGCTACAGGGCGAACCGGATGCCCCCCTTCGCCAGCGCACCCTGCTTACCCTGCTGGATTGGAGTTATGACCACCTGCCGCCCGCGGAACAAGCCGTGTTGCAGCGCCTATCAGTGTTCGCCGGGGGAGCGACTGCCGAGGCGGCCGCGGCGGTGTGTGCCGACGATGAAATAGATGGGCTAGCGGCGTTGGACTTGCTAAGTGTGCTGGTGAACAAATCGCTGGTGGTCGAGGAACAAGAGGATGAGACCCGCTACTCGCTGCTGGAGACTATCCGCGAGTACGCCCTTGCCAAGTTGACCGCCAGCGGGGAGTTGGAGCGCACCCGCTTGCGCCACGCCGAATACTATCTAGCCACCCTTGAGTACGCCGAGGGTTTGTTCCGCAAGGGACAGCACGAGGATTGGCTGCCCCGCATCGAACGTGAGCATGACAACATCCGCGCGGTGCTACGTTGGGCGTTGGCCGATGATGGAGCCAACGTGGAGTACGCCTATCGGATGAGCGGGGCTTTGGCCCGCTTCTGGCACGGTCACGGGCATATCAGCGAGGGGCGGGCATGGATGACCGCGGCTTTGGCCCACCCCGAACACGGCAGTGTGATGGGACGGGCTAAGGCTCTGAACACGGCGGGGGCGTTGGCGATGCACCAGAGCGATTACCCTGCCGCCCGCGACCTCTATCAGCAGAGTGTGGAGATGCGCCGCCAGTTGGGGGACAAGTGGGAGATTGCCCAATCGCTGAACAACCTTGCCTGCGCCGCTATCGAAGTGGGTGATTTCGGGGCGGCTCGAACCCTGCTCGATGAATGTTTGGAGTTGGGCGAGGAGATAGGCAACAAGGGTATCATCGCCGCTGCCTACACCAATCTGGGTGAGGTGGCAATGTCGCAGGGGGAATACGCCGACGGTTCGCGCCTGCTTAACAACGCGCTGACCATCGCGCGGGAACTGGGCAACCGTTACAACATGGTCGCCATCCTCGGCAACTTGGGGGCACTGGCGCGTTATCAGCACGACTACCCGCAAGCGTTGGCCTTGCATCAGGAGAGTTTGAACCTTGCGCGTGAGCTTGAGGACAAGCCCAACATCGCTTATGCCTTGTACAATTTGGCCGGGGTCGCCAGCGACAATCATGATTACCATACTGCTCGTACCCTCGGCAAGCAGAGCCTGACCATGCTACTAGAGTTGGGAGACAAGCGGCGGGTGGCCGAGGGTTTGGAGTTGCTCGCCGCGCTGGATGCTACCGCGGGACAAGCGCGACGGGCCACGCGGCTGTTCGGGGCAGCTAGCGGGTTGCGCCAGAGCATCGGTGCCCCCCTGCCCGCGGTAGACCAGCCTGCCTACCAGCGCAGCCTCGCCGCCACTCGCGCCCAACTCAGCGATGCTGCCTTTGCCAAAGCGTGGGCCGAGGGGGAGGCGATGTCGCTGGAGGATGCGACTAAATATGCGCTGGAGCGGGTCGCTGGAAGTTAGAGTTGCGCCAGCAGTTGTTCGGGGGTCAGTAGTGTCATACCAACCGTGCTTCGCCCAGCAACTGGTCAAGCTCATCGTCCTCTATATCATAGGCAAAATCCCAACGGCCAACTATGCTGAGGATGTTGCCTTGACCTTCGGGTTGCCCTATTTCCTGAGCGGGGGTTACTGCTTGGGCTAGTTGTGCTAGCGACTCGGATGATGGTCGCACTTTTGTCAGGTCTTCATCACTAATGTATGGGCCATCGTATCCTAGCATACCCACCAGCGCAACACTATCACGCTGACCTACTGGCGGTGGTTCGGTGACTAGACCGCCTCCGGCCCGCCACCGCGCATCCTCCGCACTGTTCTCCGCTGCGGTTGGCGCGGCCAGTTCGCCGCTCATGCTGGGCGATGCTATTTGCGGCGCAAGCCGATTGAGCAGCTCGTGTATCAGCCGGGTCTGTTCCTCGGTCGGTAGGCTGAAGGCCGCCTCGCGCACGCGGTCGTAGCTGGGCGCGGATTGCTCCTCGTGGGTTGCGGCTGTAGGCCTCGGTTCGGTTGCGGTCATCGTCCCCCTCCTTTACTGTCTATGAGTCTAATTGTAACCCATCGGCCCGCGATTGACAACCCCCCGCCCCCGTGGGATAATTATCCCCGCGAGTTGGGAGAGCGCGGGCGGATACGGCGATGGCAGCCCTATCCACCCGCCGCCGAAGGGGCAAACCTGCGATGGCGCGGGCGAAACTCTCAGGCAAACAGACCGCCCGCCCAGTCCCTCTGAAGAGCTTCCCCACTCAGGGAACCCCCGCATTGACAGAGGAAGCACATTCTGCTTCCCTGTCAATTTTTATTGCCCACTAAGGAGGTACCAACCAGATATGAGCCTGAAACGCACCCCCCTATATGATACCCACGTGAAGATGGGGGCACGAATGGTGGAGTTCGGCGGCTGGGAGATGCCGGTGCAATACCCCAGCGGCATTATCGAAGAGCATCGCGCCACCCGCAACCAAGCCGGGCTGTTCGACATCAGCCACATGGGTGAGTTCATCGTGCGTGGTCCCCAAGCCCTCGACCTGCTCAACTATGCCACCACTAACGACCTCAGCCGCATCGAGCCGTGGCAGGCGCAGTACAACTTCTTCGCCGCGGCGAATGGCGACACCAAAGATGACACCATCATCTTCCGCTTCCCTGATTACTACTATGTGGTGGTCAATGGTGGGCCGACCGAGAGCGACTACCATTGGCTGGAGCAACTCAGCAAGCAATACCAAGTGGAGCTAGAGGATGTGTCCGAGGCCACTGCTAAGATTGACGTGCAAGGGCCGAAGGCGGAGCAGATACTGCAACAGTTCACCGCGGTCGACCTCAAGGCGATCGGCTTCTATCACTTCACCACTGGCGAGGTGGCGGGGGTGGCGAACGTAATTATCTCCCGCACTGGCTACACCGGCGAGGACGGCTTCGAGCTATTCTTCCCCGCCGAACACGCCGAACACTTGTGGCAGACCTTCGTCAACGCGGGGGCAGTTCCGGCAGGATTGGGTGCCCGCGACACCCTGCGAATGGAGGCGGGTTTGCCGCTCTCCGGTCAAGATTTGGGCGACAATGGCCGCGACCCGGTATCCGCCGGTTTCGGCTGGGCGGTGAAGCTGACCAAGCCCGACTTCGTGGGCAAGGCCGCCTTGCAGCAGCGCAAGGAGCATCCCGACCGCCGCTGGGTCTGCTTCGAGGTGACGGGGCGCGGGGTCGCTCGCCCCCATTATCCCATCGCCAACAAGCAGGGCGAAATCATCGGCGAGGTCGCCAGCGGCACCTATGCCCCCACGCTGGACAAGAACATCGGCATGGCATGGGTCAAGCCGGAGTACGCCGAGCTAGGCACCGAGTTCGACATCATCATCCGCGACAAGCCCGTCCCCGCCATCGTCCGCCCCCGCCCCCTGTACAAGCGGGAAAAGCCAGCGTGAGGCGTTAGCTAGTGATGAGTGATGAGTGATGAGTGATGAATGTAAGGGTGGGTTGCACTCGCCTCGCCAAAGCGTATAGATGCTCATCGCAACTACCCGTCAACTCAAAACTCAAAACTCAAAACTCAAAACTGATTCTACCTTCTACATTCCGAAAGGGGGAAGCAATGCCCAACAATCCGACCGACCTGAAGTACAGCGAGAGCCACGAGTGGGTGCGCGTGGCGGGGGATGTCGCGACCATCGGTATCACCGCCTATGCGGTCGAACACCTCGGCGATATGGTGTTCGTGGACCTTGCCAACGTGGGCGACACCCTTAGCGTGGGCGCAGCGGCAGGCACGCTGGAGAGCGTCAAGGCCGCCGCCGACCTGCTTACCCCCGTCGGCGGCACGGTGACAGAGCGCAACGAGGCGGTGATTGACGACCCCGGCCTGCTCAACCAAGACGCTTACGGCACGTGGCTGGTCAAACTCACCCTTGCCAATCCCAGCGAACTCGACAAGCTGCTGGATGCCGCCGCCTACGACAACTTTGAGGCAAACCAATAGGATTTTAGATTTTGGATTTTAGATTTTGGATTTTTGTCGCGTTTGGTAGCACCGATTGCACGTAACCCAATCCAAAATCAGAAATCTAAAATCGTCAAGAGGAGACCCTGATGCCCTATTCTGCCCACACCGACACGGTGCGCGAGGAGATGCTGGGGGCGATTGGCGTGAGCCGCATGGAGGAGCTATACGCCGCCGTGCCCGCCGACAAGCTGAACGCCCGCCTTGACCTGCCCGCCGCCCTTGCCGAGCCAGAGCTAATCGCCGAACTGCGCCAGATTAGCGAACGCGATGCCGACCTGCTGCACCACCCCTGCTTCCTCGGCGCGGGGGCGTATAACCACTTTGTCCCCGCCGCCATTCACTTCATCCAACAGCGCGGCGAGTTCATGACCGCCTACACCCCCTACCAGCCGGAGCTTAGTCAAGGCACCTTGCAGGCGATATATGAGTTGCAAACCCTTGTCTGCGAACTGACCAGCATGGATGTGACCAACGCGGGGATGTACGACGGCTCGACCAGCGTGGCGGAGGCGGCGTTGATGGCAACCGTGGTGAACAGGCGCAAGCGTATCGTGATAAGCGACGCGGTGCATCCCCATAGCCTCGAAGTGCTACGCACCTACGCCGACGGCCACAAGATCGAGGTGATTGCCAGCCCCGACCCAGTCAATGCCGACCTCAGCGAGGTGGCGGCGGTGATTGTGCAGCAGCCCGACTTCTTTGGCCGCATCGCTGACCTGCGCGGCGCGGCGGACAAGATACATGCGGCGG
>JBBSEE010000048.1:0-9543 GCA_038239995.1 Chloroflexia bacterium
ACTCATCACTCATCACTCATCACTCATCACTCATCACTCATCACTCATTCCGTTGGCGGCAGCACGCTGGCCCACGACATCGCCATCTTGGGGATGTATATCTGCACCCGATTGCCGTCGAACTGGGTAATCGGGTCGGTGGCATCGAAGGGGGTGGGCATCACGTAGCTGCGCTGCGAGTTGCCGTATTGCAGGGTCACGCTGTACTCATCAGCAATGAGCTTCAGCAGGCTGGGCTTGAAGCTGGGCATAATCGCCTCGATGAGGAAGTAGTCCTTATCCTCGTATAGGTTGAACAGGTTAATCGCGTCGTTCAGTGGGTACATGGTTCGGCCCTCCGCTGGTGATTTGCTGGCTGTGGAGCAATTATAGCGCACGCTTGCACCAGATGCAACTACCCACCCGCAATCCACAATCCACAATCCACAATCTAAAATCGCTTCACCGTGCCCCCAGCCTCGCCACCACTTGGGCGGCCAGCGCATTGCCCGCCCGTGCCGCCTCCACCACATCGCCAGTTTGTAGGTAGTTGACCACGAACGCGGCGGCGAACGAGTCGCCCGCTCCAGTGGTGTCCACTACGCTGGCGGGGGAGGCGGGGAGGTGCTGCCACTCGCCCCCTTGCCGACTGACGATACAGCCCTCCGCCTCTAGCTTGAGGGCGACGATGGGGGCGTAGCGGTGCATCGCCCGCGCGATGGCGGTCGGCTCATCCAGACCGGATAGGAAGCGGCCCTCGGCAAGGTTGGGCAGGAAGATGTCTGCCCCCACGCTGCGGGCCAACGCATCATACTGCTCGCCGCCCAATAGGTCGAGCAGGTGGTCGGAGGAGGGGTCGAGCGAGAGCAACGCGCCTCCCGCCTTTGCCAACTGGGCAGCATAGAGGGCGGCAGGGCGGGGTGGGTCGGTGAAGATAGAGTAGCTGGTCAGGTGGAAGGCGGATGCGGCGGCCAGCAAATCGGCGCGGGCGGCAATGTCGGCAACAGTAAGGGCGCGGCTGGCACCGGGGTCGGTCACCATGGTGCGTCGCCCACTGCGGTTGACGAACACCAGCACCGTGCCGCTGCTGCGCCCACCCTCGTCCACCGCCACGCTGGGCTGAACCCCCTCAGCTTCAAGGCTCTGCACCAGTGTCTGGCCCACCTCGTCCGTCCCCACCTTGCTGATGAAGCTGACCGCCCCCGCCCCGCCCAGCAGTCGCGCCGCCCACACCGCGTAGTTGGCCGCCGAGCCGCCCGGTTGGATGCGGATGTGGGCGGTGATGTCGCTCTCCAGCGATAGCTGCTCCTCGTCGCTATGCACCAGCACATCGTAGACGAGGTCGCCGAGGGCCACCAGACTAAGCGGGGCGGCCATAATACTCGTTAGCAATCGCGGCGGCAATCGCGGCATTGTTCCGTAGCAGGGCGATGTTCGCGCTCATGCTCCGCCCGCTGGTTGCTAGCCGCGCCGCATCGAGCAGGAAGGGTGTGACCGCCCGCCCCCGGATATTGCGCTGCTCGGCGGTGTGCAGGGCCGAGGTGATGATGCCCTCCATCTCCCCGGCCTCAATCTCCGCCTCGGCAGGGACGGGGGCAGCGACGATGACCGCGCTGCTCAGGCCCGCGTTCCAGTGTTCCCACGCCACCGCCACCGCCTCGGCAGCGGTGTTCACCCGCAAGTCTACGCCCAGTCCGCTGCTGGTGCTATAGAAGGCGGGCAACTCGTCGGTCTGCCAGCCGAGGACAGGGATGCCCCACGTCTCCAGCCACTCGCGAGTGGCGGGCAGGTCCAGTATCGCCTTCGCTCCGCTGCACACCACCAGCATCGGCACGCGAGCGAGGGTGGGCAGGTCGGCGGAGAGGTCGAGGCTGCTGCTCCACCCCCGATGCACCCCGCCAATCCCCCCCGGAGGGAACACCGCTAGCCCCACCCGTGGCGCAATCTGCCTCGTGGCCGCCACCGTTGTCCCGCCGGAGCCGCGCCCCAGCCCCGATAGGGTGATGCCAAGGTCGCGGGGGCTGACCTTGGTCACATCCTCGGCGTTGGCGAGGGCGGCCAGTTGGTCGCCGCTGAGACCCACCCGCGCTTGACCGTCAATGATTGCCACCGTCGCGGGGGTCGCCCCGCCCGCCCTTACCTCACCCTCCATTGCCAGCGCGGTCTCTAGGTTGTAAGGGCGGGGCAGGCCGTGCGTAATCACGGTCGACTCTAGGGCAACGATGGGCTGTCGCTCACGCAGAGCGGCGGCCACTTCCTCACTCAAGATAATTTCGCTCATGGGCCAGAGTATACGCCATCGGCCTACCGGCTGGCAAATTGTGGGCACGTGCCCATATGCCAACATGATATGCACAGCGTGCCTAATGTAGTACCAACGAAAAGCAGGGTAAACACGCGGGGGTCTGGGGGGGGCTGACCCCCTGAGGCTGACCCCCTGATAAGTTGGGAATTATTTACATAGCGGGTCGCCATTGCAAGGGTGGCAACCGTTAGGCTGACGATAAGCGTTAATGCACTTCACCAGCTGGGGGTCTACCCCCATACCCCCGCTTGTTCACTCAGCTTGACGTTTATACAAGACCTGCATTGTAACCCCTCGCGCTACGGATAGCGTTCGAGGTGCTGGGGGTCAACCCGCGTTATCGAGGTGGCAATCTTCAGCAGGTCATCGTCGCTGACGCTAAACTGCGCTTGGATGGTGCAGGCGACCTGTATCTCCCCTTGGGGGTTGGTGATGAACACGTAGGCGAACTGGCTGTCGGGGGCGTAGACCGCATTGTGATACAGTTCGATGCGGCGGTCGGTTAGCTGGTAGCTGGCGGTGCGCCTCGATGTGTCCACCCCGCCCATCCAACTCTGGTAGAACTGGTCGCTGGAAGTTTGCGGGTCGCGTGCCCCCACCACGATGTTCAACGGCTTGGGCAGCAGGTCGGGGGAGCGGAGCGCGTAGTTGGCCCGCCACCGCTTGTTATGTATGGTCATCGTCACCGTCTTGCCATCGGCGGCGGTGGCGGCAAGGAATATCCCGTATGCGTCTATATCCTCCAGCTTATAGCCGCTGGGCAGATAGGTGGGCAGCATCAGGTCGGGGTCGCCCGCCTTGCGCGACACGAAGTCGGCCAGCGAGTAGGAGGGGGAGCGGTCGTCGTGGTAGGTGAGACCCATCGGCTGCTGTGCGGCGTTGCCGCCAAACTGATAGCGGGCGAGGTTTTGGGGGTCAATCGGCTCCAGCGAGTCGGCGAAGCGAGTAAGCATATCGTCGCTGATGCTGGTGTGCGCTTGGATGAAGAAGCGGGTGACAGTGCGGGCTGTGTCATGGTTGTCGAAGTAGACGGCGGCGAACTGGCTGCGCGGGGCTTGGGTGCTATCATGGTAGAGTTCAATCACCCGGTCTTCGCGGAAGGTGCGACTGGTCATCCGCCCCGCTTCCATCCCCTGCCCCTCGAACTGGGTATCCACCCCCGGCTTGCCAATTGCATCCAACCCTTGCGGGATGCGCCGCCGCTGGTCAATCGCGTAGATTATCTGCGCTTGGGGGTCAACTTCGACGGACAATTCTTCCTGCTTGTCGTAGCTGGCGATGCTCTTGTGGTAGAAGATTTCCCATGTTCGCAGCTTGATAGTTTGGGTGAGGGTTTGGCTGCCGCTCTGGGTATCCTCTACCGTATCGCGCCCGTAGATGTCGGTCAGTTGATAGCCGCTAGGCAGGGCGGTAGGGAGCATCGCCCCCGCCTTGCCGCCCCGCAACTGCACGAATTGGGCGAGAGTGAGGGGGTATTGGTGTTCTGAATTGGCAGCGGGTGGGCCGGGCTTGCCCATGTTCGCGGTCGGGCTAACGAAACCGGGCAGGAACATCGCCACCAGCAAGGCGGCAATCGCCACCACATCGAGGCCGACGAGGGTGGGGCGCAGCTTGAGCTTGGGCCAGAAGGGGCGGCGGGGCGGACGGCTCGGCACCCGCTTGCGTATCTGCGCCCACACGTCGGTGCTGGGGGCGGCGGCGGCGAGGTCATGTAGCATCGCCTTGATTTGGTCATCGTTCATCGCACAATCTCCTTTAGGGGGCTGGCATGATACTCGTTCGCCAGCCATGGATAGCGTTCGCGGATGATGCGTTCGAGGGCCAGCTTACCGTAGTGTAGCCGCGACTTGACGGTGCCGAGGCGGGCGGCAGTGATGGCGGCAATCTCCGCCTCACTGAAGCTGGCGAAGTATTTCAGCACCAGCGCGGTGCGTTGTTCCGGCGGCAGGCTGGCGAGGGCCTGCTGCAAAGTGGTACTCTGTTCATCCAGCGCGGCCTGCTCGTGGGGGTCGCTGGGCGCGGGGGCGTTATCATCCAGCGGGGCGGCCTTGTCCAGCTTGCGCCGCTTGCGGAGCGACTCGTTGCTCAGTATCTTGTACAGCCAGGGGCGGAAGGGGCGGGCGGGGTCGTAGCGGCGCAGGTTGAGGTAGACCTTGAGGAACGCTTCCTGCACCGCATCCTCCGCCGCGCCCCGCTCTCCCGTTATCAGGTAGGCGTAGCGCAATGCTTCGTTCTGGTAGCGACCAACCACCACCGCATAGGCGGCAGGGTCGCCCGCGAGGCAACGTTGTAGCACTTCACTATCTTCCCGCCACTGGTAGTCCATCGCCTTGTCCATTTCGCTAGGAGTTAGGCAGGGCGGATGCGATTCGCCCCCTACACCAACTGGCATTGTTCAAGCCACAACTGTGTAACTCCTGTTCGTTTAGAGCATACTCTACCTAATACTATCCCCCGCCTCGCCGAAAAGTTCAATCCCACCAACGGCGGCCAGCGGACTCGAAAGCGGACAATGGTGTTATGCTCACGCTCCCAAACTGTTATAATAGGCCGCAGCGGGACACACCGTCGCGAACACGCAATCTGCAATCCAAAATCCAAAATCTAAAATCCAAAATCGAACCGGGGGATGCGATGAGCGTACAATTGCTGTTCATACATGGCAGCGGGGGGTCGGCGGACTCGTGGTATTACCAGCTAAAGGGGCTGGCGGGGGCGGACGCGCTGACCCTGCCCGGCCACGCGGCGGCCCTATCCCGCCAGCCCGCGCCGGATACCCCGCCAATACCAGACAGGCTTTGTGCCAACGTGGAAGAATGCGCCGACTATGTGGCCGATTATATCACGGCGCGGGGCTACGCGGCGGGTGCGGTGGTCACGGTCGGCCACTCGCTGGGGGGGGCGATTGCGATGCGCCATGCCCTTGCCTACCCGCAGCAATTGGCTGGCCTCATCCTCATCGGCACAGGGGCAAGGCTGCGGGTGCGCCCCGAACTGCTCGCCGCGCTGGAACACGATTACCCGGCGGGGGTGGAGATGCTGATTGAGGGTTACTTCGGCGCGGATGCCGACCCCCGCATCGTGGAGGGGACGCGGCGTAAGCTGCTGCGCCTGCCTAACCGCGTGACCCTGAACGACTTTAGGCTCTGCAACGACTTCGACATCATGAGCGCGGTGGGCGACATCACCTTGCCTACCCTGCTCATCTTCGGGGCGGGCGACCCGCTCACTCCTCCCAAGTACGGCGAATGGCTGGCCGCGCATCTGCCCCATGCCCGCCTCGCCATCGTGCCTAGCAGCGGCCATATGTTCCCCATCACCCAAGCGGCGGCGGTCAACGCCCTGATTGCGGAGTTCGCCGCCGGGCTGAAGGTTTGAGGTTTGAGGTTTGAGGTTTGAGGTTTGAGTTAAGGTAGAAGTTACGCAGATGGAGGTCATCCACGTCTAATTTGGTAGGGGCGGGTGGCGCAGGTCCTGCTACTCCCATAGAGATTGACAGAAACCGCGATTACGATTATATTACTTGCGGATGATAGGTCAGCCGACAGCCCCCCGCGATACGCGCGTAATCTTTATGGGTACGCCGCAATTTGCCGTACCCAGCCTGCGGGCGTTGGCGGGGGCGGGGTATCATGTCGTCGCAGTTGTCACTCAGCCCGACCGCGCAGCGGGGCGGGGCGGCCTGCTAGTCGCACCAGCGGTGAAGCAAGCGGCGGTGGAGTTGGGCCTGCCGGTGTTGCAGCCGGAGAAGCTACGCCCACCAGAGGTAATCGCTGCCCTGCGCGACTTGCACCCCGACCTGAACGTAGTGGCCGCTTATGGCGAGATACTGCGTCCCCACGTGCTGGAGATTGCCCCCGCCGGTAACATCAACGTTCATGCCTCGCTGCTGCCCCAATATCGCGGCGCGTCGCCGATTAGCGCGGCGATATTGGCGGGCGAGAGCGAGAGCGGGGTGACGATAATGTTGATGGATGCGGGGATGGACACCGGCCCGATACTGTGCCAACGTGCGCTGCCGATTGGTTCGCAAGAGACGACCGGCGAGTTGACCGCGCGGCTGGCTGAACTGGGCGCGGCCCTGCTCGTCGAAACGCTGCCCGCTTATCTACGCGGCGAAGTCGCCCCTCAGCCGCAGGACGCGGCGGCGGCCAGCTACACGCGCCCCCTGCACAAGGATGATGGGCGGATTGATTGGCGGCAGGCGGCGGCCCATATCGCCCGCATGATTCGCGCCTACCAACCTTGGCCCAGTGCGTTCACTACTTATCAGGGCAAGCGGTTGAAGCTGCTGCGGGCCAGCGTAGTAGCGGGGACGGATGCGCCGCCGGGGACGGTATATCGTGATGGCAAGCAGATTGTGATTGCCACCGGCACGGGCGGGTTGCGGGCCGAGCAGGTGCAGCTAGAGGGGCGGCAGGTGATGAGCATGGCCGCATTTGTCGCTGGTCAGCCCGCGCTGGTAGGCGCGATATTGGGAGCAGACGAAGGAGCAGCAATTGGCTAGCGAACCGAGGATACCGATCGAGATAGATAAGCGGCCCGTGCAGCGCGAGGGTGCCCGCCTCGGCTGTTCCGGCGTGGCCCTAGTTGCGCTGGTCACGGTGGCGGCCTTCTACTTCCTGTACACCAACGTTACTCCCAACATCACCAAAGGCGGGGCGAAGATGGTGGGCGACTTGCTGGGGGGGGCATCACCGACCCCCGCGTTGTCCCTGAACACCCCTACCCCCGAAGCGACCGCCACCCCCGCCCCCACTGATACCCCCGACCCGCTCGCCAAGACCTACGTGCAGGTGGCGAACACCGATGGCGATGGGGTCAAGCTCCGCAAAGACCCAAAGCAGGATGCGGACAAGATTCGGGTGCTGCCCGAAGGCACGGTGGTGCAGATTATCGGCCCCGACCAGAATGTCTACGATGACAAGCTGGCTAAGGATATTGTCTGGGCCAACGTTCGCACCCTCGATGAGAACAGCGACATCGGCTGGATTTCCCACGCCTACCTTGTCCCTGCCAGCCAGCCGACCCCGTAGGTAGTCCCCCGCGAGGTTCAGCGGCACATCAACATCAGATTACCATTCATCCCTCATCCCTCATCACTTCCCCCCAACTCCCGCCGCCACAGCCCCAGCCGTTGGCGAGTGGTGAAGCCGCTGCTTTGGTAGAGGTAGACAGCAGGGGTGTTCTGCTCGTCAACTCTCAGTTCGGCGCGAGTGATGCCGATGTGGTGCAGGTGGACTAGCGATTGCCGCAGCAGGGCGCGACCGATGCCCCGCCCCTGATGCGCGGCCACTACCCCGACTGGACCGATATGCCCCACCGCTTCGCCAGTGGTCTGCTGGCGACCTACCGCCAACACCGCGCGGCACAGGCCAATCGGCTCATCATCATCATCGGTCATCGCGAGGAGGTGCGAACCGACCACCGCTTCGGGGGCGAACAGCAGCGACCGCTCATACTGTACGGTGAAGGGGACGAAACCCCATGCGTGGGCGAAGGCGCGATGGTGCAGCGCGTGCCACAGTTTCACCTGCCGCTCGGAGGGGGGTTGGGGCAACGCCTTCCAGAAGTAGCCGTGCGGCCAGCGGGAGTCGGCTGGGGCGGTGTCATCATGCTCCATGTGCAGGATAGCCCGCTCTTCGACGAAGCGATAACCGCGCAGCAGCCGCTCGCCCACCGCGCTCGGCCCCACGATGTCCATGCTGGTCGCCCCCAACTGCCATGCCTGCTCTATCGCCCAGCGCAACAGTTCGCCCCCCAGCCCCCGCCCGCGATGCTCCGGCGCGACGATGCCATAGGCCCGCGCCCGCCGCTGCTCCCCTCCAACCCGATAACCGAAATAGACGCAGCCTACCAGCCTGCCCGCCGCATCATCAGCGCAGAGAACCGTGCTAGGGTTCACCCCCCAACGCAGCCAGTTATGGGTCAAATCGGCAAGGGTAAGCGGCCACAGCGCGTGGTGGTCGAGCGCATCGGCTTGATGAGTGAGCGCGACGATGGCGGCCAGTTCGTCGGGGTGAGGGGGACGGTAGGTGTAGCTGGCGGGCGAGTGGCTAATCTTTCAACCCCAGCAGGTAGGCGAGGTAGCTAATCGGTTCGCGCAGGGTATACTGTAGCTCCCAGCCGGGGTCGGCGGAGATGGGGCTGGTGCGGGTCGGCGAGGTGTAGGCGGTGATGCCAAAGTCGGCGGCCATCTTGCTGACCCGCATCATGTGGAAGGGGTCACTGACCATAATCGCGCTGTGCCAGCCGCCCTGCTGCATAATCGCGCTGACCGCTGCCATGCTCTGCTTGGTATCCTGCCCCTCACGTTCGCGGCGGATGGAGTCGAGCGGCACGCCCTGCTGGTTGAGGTACTCGGCGGCCACATCGGCCTCGGAATAGCGGTCGCCCTTGCCGATGCCGCCGGTGGTGATGATGTGGCTAGCAAGACCTTGCCGATAGAGGTCGAGGGCATGGTCCAGCCGCGCTTGCAGCACCGGCGAGGGCTTGCCAGCCCACTGCGCCGCCCCTAGCACCACAATCGTATCCGCCCGCTGGGCGTGGTCTTCGCTGCCGATGCGGTATACCTGTATCACCATCACCACATAGGCGGCGGCCACCGCCAGCAGCATCAACATCATCACCCGCAGGAAGGGGTGGGGTCGCCGCTGCCGTACCCGCCGCTCCCCTGCCACGCGGTATCCGCCGGTTGCAATCCTCTGAGTTGCCATCGCACCACTTCCCCTATCCTCATCGCGCCGCCCGCAACCCCGTTGTTGCGGGTGTGTTGGATAGGGATATTATATAAGCAAGTGGCGATTGCGTCAAATTATCTATCGCTGGGCGGATGAGTGCAAGGGGAAGGTGAGGGCAAGGTAGAGTAGCTTGGCTAGCTCGGCGCGGGTGCTCGGCGCGTTGGGGCGGAAGAACCCATCCGCGTAGCCGCCCACCCATCCCCGGTGCGTGGCAGTCTTGATATAGCCATATGCCCAGTGGCTGGTCGGCACGTCGGGGTAGTCAGTATACTGCCCATTGTACGCAGGCGCACCGCTGGCTAGCACGGTGAGCTTGACTAGCTCGGCGCGGCTGATGCTCAGGTTCGGTCGGTAGGTGCCGTCGGGGTAGCCTACGCTGATGTTCGCCGCTGCCAATGCTTCGATGTAGCCGTATGCCCAATGGTTGGGCGGCACGTCACGGAAGCGGGGGGTGAGCGGGCTGGTGAGGGGCAGACCGTAGGCGAGAGCCAGCAGCTTGCTGTACTCCGCGCGGCTGAT
>JBBSEE010000049.1:0-9487 GCA_038239995.1 Chloroflexia bacterium
CGCGGGATTGATATAGGCTGGCGCGAACGGTCGCACTGGTGGCGGTGGCTGGGTCATTGGTGGCCGCGCCAGCAGGGTCATGATAGCTGATGTCGCCGAGGGTGATGAATGCGCCGCCATTCTGCACCACTGCGCCATCTTCTGGCGGGCCGGTCACTGCTGCGAAGCTGCTGAACTGCACCCGCGCAGTGCCACCATTGCCGTCGGTGAGGTCAGATAGTGCGGCCACCAAGTCGGGTGGGGTGGTGGGGGAGGCATCGTGGACATCGAGGGTTGCGCCGCTGCCCAGTCGAGGGCCGATGTAGACGTTAACGTAGCCATGCTGCTCGCCCCTCCGCACGAGGTCGTCCACCACGCGGCGGTAGATACTCACCGCCGGGTCGGCTAGCTTAGGGGGCGGGGGGGTGACGGTGGGGGGGTTGGTGCGGGCCGGTTGGGTAGTGCCGCTCGGACCGGCATCCACAGGCGGCGCGGCCCCCCCATCGCAACCTAGCAACGCGACCATCAGCATCCCCAACGATAGCAGCGGCAATCTGATTGTCCTTACCCTACGCATCGGCTCTCCTTATTTGCATCATCTACCCAGTTATACGCAAAACGGCCCTGTCATCTTCACTATTATAACGGAGATACCGGCGCATTAGTTTCTGCAGTTCTACTTCTACAGTATCATTTTGGCGCGGCCCGCGTTTGACAAGGGGGCGGGATTGACAGTATATTATGTTGCACACCCTACTAGACGCGCAAACAAGCCCGACCAGTGGCGGAGAGACACCATGGCTGAGGAAGTCCTGCCCCATAACCTAATCGAAGACTACATCCGCCTCGCCTTCCGCCTGAACAAGCACATCAGCGGTTTGGTGGACGCTTACTATGGGCCGGTGCGCCTGCGCGACGAGGTGGGGGCAGAGGAGGCCCAATCGCTGCCCGCCTTGCGTGATGACGCGCACCGGCTGGAACTCGCCTTCAGCGCACGGGAGGGCGAGATACGTAGTGCCTTCCTTGCCCGCCAGTGCCGCGCCCTCCGCGCTCAGATTACCGACTTGCTCGACCCCCAAGCCTACGATTACGTTACGCTCATATCTGAGATGCTTGATGTAGAGGCCCGCATCGTGCCCGACGACCAGATTGCCGCCTACCAGAACGACATTCGCCGCTTGCTGCTCGGTCTCGGCTATAAGCAAGAGCCAATCGCCGCGGTGGCCGCATGGGAGGCGGACAATCGGCTCAGTGGCGAGCAACTGTTCGACTTCTGCAACCGCGAAGTTGCCACCCTGCGCCTTGCCACCCGCCAAGCCTTGCCCTTCCTGCCCACCAGCGAGTCGGCGGTCATCGAAGGGGTGAGCGACAAGCCATGGGGGGCGTACAACTGGTATGTGGGCAATTACGTCTCCCGCATCGAACTGAACCTCGACGTGCCGCTCACCCGCCAGTCCGCCCTGCGCCTGCTCCGCCACGAGATGTATCCCGGCCACCACACCGACCACAGCATCCACGAATACATCTGCTATCACCAGCAGCAGCGGCTGG
Organism: Chloroflexia bacterium; assembly: GCA_038239995.1. Taxonomy (GTDB): domain Bacteria; phylum Chloroflexota; class Chloroflexia; order QHBQ01; family QHBQ01; genus QHBQ01. The sequence goes on from JBBSEE010000049.1 coordinate 1,531, forward strand.
AGGTCAGCATCCGCTTGCTGAACACGCCCGATTGCCCCATTGTGGAGGGTTTGGCCGATGTCGGCTATCTACTGCTGGACCAGCATAATCGCGACAGCCAAGCCGAGCAGTTGCAGCGTAGCCTCACCGAGTTGCGCCGCGCGGCGGGGGTCAACGCCGCCCTGATGTATCACCAAGAGGGGCGCAACCTAGAGCAAGCGATTGCATACCGTGTGCAGATGGGCTGGACCGACGAGCGCGAGGCGGGGCGGGGTATGCGCTTCGTCACTCACCCGTTGTGGCGCTGTTATACCTTCACCTACTGGGCGGGGGGTTCGTTGGTGGAGCAAGCCATCACCGCCGCACGACGGGCGGGCCGCGCCGAATTGAATGCCCTGACCCGCCTACTCTACACCGAACTATTGACCCCCGGCCTGCTGCGGGCGGAGATGAATCGGATGGGGGTGCTACTTGGCTAAGACGGTGCTACGGATTGGTTCGCGTCTCGACCTCGGACTGGTGCGCGACAATCAAGAGGACAACCTGCGTATCTACCTGCCAGAGCAGCAGGCAGTGCAGGAGCAGAAGGGGGCTTTGTTCATCGTCGCCGATGGGGTGGGCGGCCACCAAGCGGGCGATGTTGCCAGTGCCCTTGCCACTGAGGTGCTGACCGAGGCTTATTACGCCAGCCCCGCCACCACCATCGAGGATGCGTTGCGCGATGCGGTGACCGCCGCCAACACGCGCATCACCACTGAGGCCGCCGCGCGGAGTAGCCAAGCGGGGATGGGCAGCACCTGCGTCTGCATCGCACTGCGCGGTTCGCATATCGGTATCGCTAACGTAGGCGACAGTCGCGGCTATATCATCCGCGCCGGGCAGATGACCCAGCTTACCCAAGACCACTCATGGGTGGCGGAGCAGGTTCGCAGCGGGCAACTGAACGCTGATGAGGCACGGGACAGCCAATATCGCAGCGTGCTGACCCAAGCGTTGGGCAGCGGCGACTATGTGGAGCCAAGCGTGCGCGGCCAGAATTTGCGCGAGGGCGACATCCTGCTGCTCTGCTCCGATGGCCTCACCGCGATGCTGTCGGACGAGGAGATTGCCGCTTTCGTGGCTCAGTACGACGACCCGCAGGAAGCTTGCGACGTGCTGACCGATGCGGCCAATCAGCGGGGGGGTAAGGATAACATCAGTATCATCATCGTGCGGGTGGACGCGCTGCAAGGTGGCGATGCGCCCGCCTCTGTCCCCGCTGAGGCGACCCCCGATGCCACCGCCACCCACATAGTGCCTGACACAGTGGCGGTGACAGAGAGCGCGGCGATACCCCCTGCCGAGCGCAGCGCACCCGTAGAGCCTGACCGCGTGCAGACTGCCCCCCAACCCACCCCTCGCGCGGCATTGGGCCAGAACGTGACCACTCGCGCCATGTCCGCCGCCCCCGCCTTCGCCGCCCCGCCGCCCGCTACGGAGGTAGTGGAGCGACCCTCACGTTGGCCGCTGGCCCTGTTGGTGGTGGCAATCTTCGTCATCCTCGCGGCGGTGTACGTCATCTTCCACGACCAACTGAGCGGCCCGCTCAACTCGTTGGGCCGCATGGTAGGGTTGGGCGTAGGGCAACTCGACCCCATACTGGGGGGGGTCGGCTTCTTGTTGCTGCTGCTGCTCATCTGGCTGGCGGTGCGCGGAGGTGGGAGCAGTCGGGCCGCGCCGCCCGCCCCGCTTGCACCCTCGATGATGAATGACGTGCCAATGGCCCACCCCCAGCCCCTCCCGATGGGAGGGGAGCAACGTCCTGCGCTTATGCCGGGCGGGGAAGTTAGCCATATCGTGCTGCGCTATCCCTTCCCCGGCGGCGCGGAGTACGATGTGGCTGCGGTCATCGGCGCGGGCAGCAGCGCGGCGGGTTCGTGCGTGTTGAGCGCACCTAGCGACCTGCTGGGGGGAGTGGATGAACTGGGCACGCCCGCCACGCGCGGCTTCTGGCTGACCCTCTACGAGCGGGCCAGCGGCGAAAGCAGCGTGGCGATTCTGCTCTCCCCCCGCGCCCACGAGCAGGAGTGGAGCCAGATTACCGCTCGCCTGCCCCAAGACCCGATGGTGCGCTTCACCGAGATCCGCCAAATCCGCCCCGGCCTGCGCTTCCGCCTCGAAGTGGGCCGCCTGCACGCCGAGGTCGAAGTGGTGGAGTGCCACTATCTGGTCGCCGGGCGGCAACGCACCGCTGACCACTATCTGGATTATCTGGTGGTGGATTGCACGGTGGCTCAGGGGAGTTTAGATTTTGGATTTTGGATTTTAGATTTTGGATTGGGACTACGCGGTTGGACAGGGCGGATGCGATTCGCCCCTACGTCAACCGGCATAATCCAGACGTAACTGCGTAACTCCTATTTGGATTGGAACTACGCGGTTTGGGGCACATCTACGTAGTGTGGGTGGCACGCCCGGCACAAACTAAGGGGGAGCAAGGCGGCGTGATGTTGCCTTGCTCTTTTCGTTATCAATATGGCGAGGATAAATCTACTTGCGCGGCTGAGGGCGTATACCTACGATAAGGGTGAACTCTAATATCGCGGCAGGACTAGGGCGCAGGGTCGGTAGATGCACGAATGGCCCACCCGCTGGCTCCGCCATGATAACCGAAAGGAGAGCGAAGACGATGACTACCTCAGTAATGTACACGAGTGCGCGTATCGGTGAAGAACAATTGGACCCCCACCAGTTGCGCCTCCGCAAGAAGCGGTTCGGCAATCGGGTGCGTGCCCTGCGCGAAGCGAAGCAGTGGACGCAGGAAGACCTCTCAGTGGATAGCGGGTTGAGCCGCAGCTACATATCGCGGCTGGAATTGGGCGACATTGCCCTGCCCCGCAACGACAAGCTAGGTCGCCTCGCCCACTCACTCGGCACCAGCAATGAAGACCTGCTGGAAGCAGCGGGCTACATGAGTGCCCGCACCACGGATGAGGATGCCGCGCTACCCGACCTACCCGCCTACCTACGGCGCAAGTACGGCCTGACTCAACCACGCATCATCGGCACCATGCAGCACATCCTCGACCTCGCCCTTGCCGAGCAGGGCCACAGCAGCGAAGCTGGCTCCCGCAACGGCAGTGGGGTGATTCAGTAATAGCTACAATGGCTATAAGCTGCCAGCACTGTCAAAATTGCCAGAGCCGTACTTGTGTGCTACAATAACCTGAGCTACACCATTACCGACTAATCCCCGGAGGCGGTTATGCGCTCTAAGGCTATTTACAGCACCCAGTACGGCTCTGCTCATTGTGGTGATGCCCTTGAACTGTTGGATGAGCTAGAAGCGAATAGCGTCCAGCTAGTCATCACCTCGCCACCGTTTGCCTTGCTGCGCGAAAAATCTTACGGCAACAAGGCGCAGGATGAGTATGTAGATTGGCTAGCCGAGTTTGGGCGTAAAGTGCAGCGGGTGTTGGCTGATGATGGCAGCTTCGTGCTGGATTTGGGCGGGGCTTACCAACGGGGTGTGCCAGTACGTAGTCTATATCAGTTTAAGGTTCTACTGCGCTTCTGTGAGGAGTTGGGATATTTCCTTGCCCAAGAGTTCTATTGGCATAACCCTTCCAAGCTACCCTCGCCCATTGAATGGGTGAATAAGCGTAAGATTAGGGCAAAAGATACGGTCAATACCCTGTGGTGGTTGTCCAAGACCGAATGGCCCTATGCCGACGTGTCTGAAGTGCTGACTGAGTATTCACCCAGCATGAAGCGGCTGCTGGCAGATAGTGCAAAGTATTATCGGCCCAAGGAACGACCATCCGGCCACGACATCAGCGAGAACTTCGGCAAAGATAATGGCGGGGCGATACCTTCCAACCTGCTGCAAATCCCCAACACCGAGAGCAACTCACAGTATCTGCGCTTCTGCTCGCTAGTTGGGGCAGAGCCACACCCCGCGCGTTTCCCTGCTGCGCTACCGACCTTCTTCATCCGCTTTCTTACCCGCCCCGGTGATACCGTGCTGGACATCTTTGCTGGCTCGAACACCACTGGCGAAGCGGCAGAGAAGCTGGGTCGCCGCTGGTTGGCCTTTGAGCAGCATCTTCCTTATCTTGCTACTTCGGCCCTGCGCTTCGCCAAAGATGAGCAGAATGCTTGCCAACTCTACTCAAGGGTGACGGCTGGCGAACAGCCCTACATAGAGCCAGAAGCCGAGCAGCTAGCCTTGCTGTAGCTCCACTTTATCGGCCAAAGAGAGTTGGGTAGGCAACGGATATACCTTTGTGCCACGTGTGGTGATAAAGCTGAGGGGGATTTTCGGGTTGTTGATGGGGGTCGCGCCCTCCTGTCTTAGCCGATTCTCCCACAGGTCAAAGATGGGGGCTAGCTGCTCCGGGGTGATGCGGTATATCTCCTTCAGAGCGATGTTTTCGTACAAAGAGATGTACCATGCTTTTACCTTACGATATTTATCGAGGATGCGTAGGTTAAGATGGTGATGGGTGGTCACGCTGGTACGTAGCGAGATGTTCAGGGTTTTAAGCTCGTACTCGTTACCCTCATCGTCCACTGCGTCGTTACCCTCGCGCCCCGGCTTGGCGGTTAGTCCCAAAATGATAAGGCTTTGTAGTACCTTCCCACCATTATCTTGAAAAATATCTTTGATACCGTATTTTACGGCCAAATCTTGCAGGGCTTGGCAACCAGCCATCGCTAGCTCAAGTGCCTGCAAGTCGGTAAGCTCTTGCTCAGTCATCGTTATCCCTAATCTGTTATCGGGGCAAACCGCGCGGTAAAGTGCCGCAGGGCGGGCGGGGCGTGGGTGATGCGTAGGCCCACCAGTTGGTCGCGCTCGGCTAGGGTTTGCGCCGCCACCTCGGCCACGTAGTCGAGGTGGCTGTTGGTGTAGAGGCGGCGGGGGATGGTCAAGCGCAACAGTTCGAGGTCGGGGTAGCTGGTCTCGCCAGCCACCGGGTCATCCTTAGCGAACATCACGCTGCCTATCTCTACGGTGCGAACCCCCCCGAGACGGTACATCGCGCACGATATAACCTGCGCGGGAAAGTGCGCTTGGGGCATATCGCGGAGGAAGCGGCGGGCATCAATGTAGACGGCGTGCCCGCCCACCGGCTCCAGTATCGGCACTCCCCTTGCCTTCATCTGCTCGCCCAGCCGTGCCACCTGCCCCACCCGCCAGCGCAGATACCCCTCGTCCAGCCCCTCCCCCAAGCCCCGCGCCAACGCCTCCATGGAGTAGCCCGCCATCCCACCATAGGTAGGGAAGCCCTCATATATCACCATCCGCTGGCAGATTTGCTCGTACAAGGCCTCGTCGCGCAGGGCGATGAACCCACCAATATTGACCAGCCCATCCTTCTTGCTGCTCATCCAGCAGCCGTCCGCCATGTCGAACACCTCGCGGGCAATCTCGCGCACGCTACGCTGCTCCTGCCCCGCCTCGCGCTGCTGGATGAACCAAGCGTTTTCCGCATAGCGGGCGCAATCGAGGAAGAACGGTATCCCCGCCTCCTTCAGCAGCCCCGCCACGGCGCGGATGTTCTCCAACGACACCGGCTGGCCGCCGCCGCTGTTGTTGGTCAGGGTGATGCAGGCGATGGGAATGCGCTCCTTGCCGTATTTGCTGATATATTCGCGCAGGCGGGCGATGTCTATGTTGCCTTTGAACGGATGTAGGCTTTGGGGGTCGCGGGCCGCGGCAATCACCAAACTGTCGGCGTGCGCCCCGCGCGTTTCGATGTTCGCCTCGGTGGTGTCGAAGTGCTGATTGCTAGGCACATGGTCGCCCTCGCGCAGCAGCAGGCCGAACAGCAGATGCTCCGCCGCCCGCCCCTGATGCACCGGCACCATGTAGGGCATCCCGGTAATCTGCTGCACCGTCTCTTGCAGACGGAAAAAGCTACGCGCCCCCGCGTAGCTCTCATCACCGACCATCATCCCCGCCCACTGCTCCGCGCTCATCGCCCCCGTGCCACTATCGGTCAACAGGTCTATCATCACCTGCTCGGCGGGGAGGCGGAACAGGTTATAGTCCGCCTCGCGCAGCCAACCCTCCCGCTCGGCGCGGCTGCTTAGGCGAATCGCCTCTACCGCCTTGATGCGGTAAGGCTCAAACGGGACTGCGTTGTCCATCGCTTGCTCCCTTGTGCGAATCTAGAATCATTCTTCCAGTAGCTCGACCAACACGCCTCCCGTGCTGTGGGGATGGATGAAGGCGACCTTGTGGCCGCGTGCGCCGCTGCGGGCGTGTTCGTCAATCAGTTCCAGCCCTTTAGCCTTCAGTTCGGCAAGGGTGGCCTCGATGTTATCGGTGGCAAGGCAGATATGGTGGAGGCCGGGGCCGCGCTTGGTAAGGAACTTATGCACCGGCCCCTCCGCGCTGCCGTGTGGCTCCAGCAACTCCAACTCGCAGCCGTCGCTGCCGACCGGGATGAAGGTGGCGGCTATCTTCTGGGCGGCCACGATTTCGTGGTGCTGCTCGCCATTCAGCCCCAGCGCATCAACGTAGAAGCCCAGCGCAGCGGGCAAATCGGCGACCGCAATGCCGATGTGGTGAACTCGTTTAATCATGCGCCCAGTATAACATAGGGAAATGGGCGGCGCAACGGTTGACTATTACGCACAAATATGCTATATTATGCGGTGTAGACAGCACCACCGTCTGCCGCAACATCATGACCTTTTCTGCTACTGAGAGGAGCAATAAGATAGCTAGAAATCTTCGCATCAACGAACGTATCCGGGTCCGTGAAGTACGGGTGATTGACGAGAACAATGAGCAGCTAGGGGTGATGCCCACCCGCGACGCGATGTCGTTGGCTCAGAGTCGTGGCCTCGATTTGGTCGAAGTCGCCCCCACCGCCCAGCCCCCAGTTTGCCGCCTGATGGACTACGGCAAGTTCCGGTACGACCAAGGCAAACGTGACCGCGATGCCCGCAAGACCCAAAAGACCATCAGCATCAAGGAGTTGCGGCTCTACCCCAAGATTGGCGAACATGACATTGACACCCGCGCGAAGGCGGCCAAGCGGTTCCTCGAAGAGGGCCACAAGGTCAAGCTAGTGGTGCAGTTCAAGGGGCGGGAGAACGCCCACCCCGAACTAGGCCGCGAGATGCTGCTGGACATGATTGAGCGATTGCGCGAGGTAGGCATCGTAGAGCAAGCCCCCCGTCAAGAGGGGCGCAATATGTCTACGATACTGATACAGCGCACCGACCGCGCCCGCACTGCCCCCCGCCCCCCCCGCCCCGAAGCGACCGCTGGCGAGGGCCAGACTGATGCCGCCGTCGCCCCCGCCGCGCCCGATGCCGCTGCCACTGCGACTGAGCCAACTGCTGCGCCCGCCAGCCAAGCTGAACCAACTACCGCCCCCCCTGCGCCCACTGCCGCCCCTGCCACCAATCCCGCCCCGCCGCCTGCTCCAGTCGCCGCTAGCCCGACCGAGCCGACCGCCGCACCGCCCATCACTCCTGTACCCACCGATAGCAACGCTGCCACCCCGCCCCCGCCCCGCCCCCGCAGCCGCGCCAAAGCCAACACCGAGCCGACCGCTTAATTTGACTGTAGGGGCGGGTTGCCTTCGCCCTTCCAACTAATCCAAAATCGTAAGAAAGGGGAATCAACAACGTGGTTGAGACCACTGTCGCGCCGCCCAAGGCCGCGCCCGCCGGACTTGAGGATGTAGTCGCGGGCAATACAGCGATTAGCACCATTATCGAGAAGGATGCCACCCTCATCTATCGGGGCTACACGATTGAGGATTTGGCCGCCCATGCCAACTTCGAGGAGGTCATCTACCTGCTGTGGCACGGCAAGCTGCCCAATCAGCAAGAGTATGACCAACTGGTGGGCGAACTGGCGGCTAACCGTGAAGTGCCCGCCCCCATCCTCGCCCAGATGCAGAACTGGCCGAAGGGGGCGAACTCGATGGACGCGCTCCGCACCGCCGTGTCCGCGCTAGGCCTCTACGACCCCGAC
>JBBSEE010000050.1:0-9427 GCA_038239995.1 Chloroflexia bacterium
CGCAAGCGGGGCGGCTTTAGCGATTTCGCGGCGGGGGGCGGCTTGGGGGCAGGCGGCTTGGGTTGCACCGCCCGCGCAGCCAGCATCGCGGTTGCCTGCGCCTCCACCGTATCGAGGCTGAGGTCATCGGTGGCAATGTACAAATCGGCGTGACGACGGGCGTGGGCGAGGCGGCCCTGCTGCTCGTGCCACTCGTGTTCGCTCCAGCGCGGGTTGTTGCGCCGCTGCCTAAGCGTATCCAGCCCCACGTCGAGGTAGATAAGATAATCGGGGCTGCTTATCTGCCACATCGAAGGCACGTAGCTATGCTCCTGCGCGGCGGTACGCACATGGTAGCCCCGCCGCCGCAGCCGTTCGCCCAGCGATGACTTGCCACTCGCGCACGGCCCCACGATGGTGATTAGTTCATGCGCTCTAGGTGAAGAGTCGGTCATAGCTAAATTATACCAAATCATAGGCATGAGGCATGAGGCATGAGGCATGAGCAAGGATGCGCTTGGGCAGGGCGAGGGCACCCCGCCCCTACAACGCCCCCAACTCAAAACTCAAAACTCAAAACACAAAACTTTCTTCATTCCACTTCCACAATCATCTCAATCTCCACCGCGATGTTGGTGGGGAGGGCGACCATGCCGACGGCGGAGCGGGCGTGGCTGCCACGCTCGTAGCCGAACACGGCGATGAGCAGGTCGGACGCGCCGTTGATGACCAGCGGCTGCTTGGTGAAGTCGGGGGTGGAGTTGACCATGCCGAGCAGTTTGACGATGCGGCGCACGCGGTCGAGGTCGCCCAGTTCCGCCTGCACGGTTGCCAACAGGTCGAGGGCGACGCGGCGGGCGGCTTCGTAGCCTGCCTGCCAGTCGAGGTCTTGGCCCAGCTTGCCGGTGATGAAGCTGCCATCCTCGCGACGCGGCCCATGCCCGCTGACGAACAACAGGTTGCCGCTTCGCACACAGGGTACGAAGCTCATCCCCTGCGGCTGCCATGCGGGGGGCAAGGTAAGCCCCAACTCGTGCAGCCGCCGCGCCACCCCGACACGCTCATTGCTCAAATGGCACCCTCCCGATAATTCTACGCACCAGTGGTCCCTTAGTGTCCTCCACCTCGGCCATGTGCAGGGCGACTACGCTCATGTCATCGGCGGGGCGATGGCGGTCGCGCCCGATTGCCACTTGCAGCAGATGCTCGGCCACGCTTTGAGCATCGGCCCCCGGCTGCTGCGCGGCGGTGGCGATAATCGGTGGCACGCTGACCATATGGTCATACTTCTCGCCCGCGTGCATCACTCCATCGGTGTAGGCGACCACGTACATCCCCGCCTCTAGCGGCAAGCTGACGAATTGGGGCTTGACCGTGCGATTGATACCCAACCCCGCCGCCGCCTCATCGTCTAGCAGGGTGACACCATCGCGGTTAAGCAGCAGTACGGGGCAGTCGCTGCTGCGCGATATGCCAATCTCGCCGCTCTGCAAGTCGGCGGCGAGGATGACGAGGCTGGCGGTGACTTTGCCGCCCCGATAGGCGTAGAGGTAATCATGCACTAGCGGGGCGACCATCTCTAGCCGCGCCCCATCCTTGAGCAAGCCGATAGCTTGACCCACCACCATGTTGCTGAGTATCTTGGCCGCCCCGCCACTGCCCTGCCCATCGCACATCACCGCTGCGAACCCACCCAAAGGACGCTCCACAATCTCCACCGTGTCCCCGCTCTCGCGGCTGGCGTACTTGTTGGTCTTGGCAATGGCGATTTGCAGTTCTAGCATAGGTTTGAGGTTTGAGGTTTGAGGTTTGAGGTTTGAGTCGGTTTTCTGTGCGTAGGGGCGGGTTGCACTCGCCCGTTTCAGACATATTCTTACCAGCCCTAGCGGTTGGCGTACTGTAGCTGGTAGAACTGGGCGTACTCGCCGCTCTTGATGCGCTGCCACCAGTCGCGGTTGTCCACGTACCAGCGTACCGTCTCCTCCATGCCCTGCTCGAAGGAGTAGCGGGGCTGCCAGCCGAGGCCACGCAACTTGCTGGTGTCCAAAGAATAGCGGCGGTCATGGCCGGGGCGGTCGGTGACGTACTTGATGAGGCTCTCCGGCTTGCCGGTCAGCTTGAGGATGAGCTTGGTGATGTCAATATTGTAGCGTTCGTTGCCGCCGCCCACGTTGTAAATCTCACCCGGCTGGCCCTGATGTAGGGCGAAGTCAATACCTTCGCAGTGGTCCATCACGTATATCCAGTCGCGCACCTGCATCCCATCGCCGTAGACGGGCAGGGGCTTGTCCTCCAGCGCGTTGGTGATGAATAGGGGGATGAGCTTCTCTGGGTACTGGAAGGGACCATAGTTGTTGCTGCCGCGGGTGACGATGACCGGCACGTTGTATGTGGTGAAGTAGGCGTGGGCCATCAGTTCGCCGCCCGCTTTCGAGGCCGAGTAGGGGCTGTTCGTCTCCACACGGTCATCCTCGTGCGAGGAGCGCGGCGCGGGGATGCTGCCGTACACCTCGTCGGTGCTGACTTGCAGGAAACGCTCCACTCCCAGCTTGCGGGCGGCCTCCAGCAGCACGAAGGTGCCATACACATCGGTCATGATGAAGTCGCCGGGGGTGTGGATACTGCGGTCCACGTGGCTCTCCGCCGCGAAGTTGATAATCGTGTCGCAGCCCTGCGCGGCAATCGCCATGTCCACCGCCACCGCGTCGGCGATGTCGCCCTTGACGAACTTGTAGCGGGAGTTGTCGGCCACCCGCGCAAGGTTGTCGGGGTTGCCCGCGTAGGTCAGCTTGTCTAGCACGGTGATGTGATAGTCGGGGTACTTGTCCAACATATAAGCGACGAAGTTGCTGCCGATGAACCCCGCCGCGCCGGTGACCAGTAGTTTCTTCAAGGTTTATCCTTTCACGGTAATGAGAGCAAAGATTAAAGATGAAGACGGTTTGGTGCGGTCCTCTTTAATCTTTAATCTTTCGTCTTTCATTTTACTAAAGCACGCCTACCTTGCTGTTGTCGCCCAGCGTCAGCTTGAAGGCTTTGGGCTTGATGGGGCTGCGCCCGACCTCGACGTTGCGGCCAATCAGGCTGTCGGCAAGGCGGCTGGGTAGGTCTATGATGGCACTATTCTCCAAGATGATGCTGTGTTCCACCTCGCTGCTCTCGACCTTGCAGTGGTGGTAGATCGAGGTGAAGGGGCCGATGTAGCTGTTCACGATGCGGCTATGTTCGCCGATAATCGCAGGGCCACGCACGCGGCTGTTGATAATCTCCGCCCCCTGTTCGATGATGACCTTGCCGTCTATCTGGCTGTCGGCATCCACGAAGCCGTCGTTGCGGGCGGGCAAGCGGTCGAGGATGAGGCGGTTGATTTCCAAGATGTCCTCTTGTTTGCCAGTGTCTATCCACCAGCCCTTGACGATGTAGGGGCGCACCACATAATCGTTGCTGACGAGATACTGAATCGCGTCGGTGATTTCCAGTTCGTTGCGCCAACTGGGTTTGATGTTGTCTACGGCGGTGAAGATATTGTGGTCGAATAGGTAGATGCCCACAATCGCGAGGTCGCTGACGAACTCACGCGGCTTCTCTACCAGCTTGACGACGCGCTCACCGTCCAGCACCGCTACCCCACTGGCAGAGGGGTCGGGTACTTGCTTCAGCAGGATGCGACAGTTAGTGGACATATCCGCGTCGAACTCCGCCACCAGCGGGCTGATGTCCACCTCAATCATGTTGTCGCCGAGGTACATACAGAAGCGGTCGTCGCCGATGAAATCTTGGGCTACCTTGACCGCGTGGGCGAGGCCGAGCGGCTCATCTTGGTGGATGTAGGTGACGGTGCAGCCGAAGCGTTCGCCCGTGCCCACCGCCCGCTTAATCTCCTCACGAGTGTCGCCCACGATGATGCCGATGTCGGTGATACCGGCGGCGACAAGGTTCTCGATGGTGTAGAACAGCACCGGCTTGTTCGCCACCGGCACTAGCTGCTTGGCACTGGTGTAGGTGATGGGGCGCAAGCGCGTGCCCTTGCCTCCACTCAAAATCAATCCCTTCAAACTAGCCTCCCTTTCCTTTTGACCCCTTATTGTGTTGCCCGATTATAGCGGATTAACGGGCGACGGGTCAAGTTGGTTGCGCCGCCGAATCAACCCGAAAGTACCAGCCCTGCTTATTGACGAATATGCGATTCGGCCATATAATGACCCTAAGCAAATAGAAAGGTAGGACGCAGCCACAACGCTATGACTAACTCCACCCCGCAAATCAACCCCCACAACCCCCTCCATTGGGCCTTGGTGCTATGGTGGTTCATAACCACCCCCCGCAAACTGAAACGTTATCGCGCTAGCCTCCCCGCCGCGGGGCAACGCCAACTGCAACTGGCGACCACATGGGCGGTGAGTAGCCTCGCCTTCTTGCCCCTGCTGCTACTCAGTATCATCGCCGGACTACAATCCTCGTTTATCACCTCGCTGGCCGCCTACGCCACGATGCACAGCGACGGCTCGATGCTGTGGATTAGCCGGGGCTGGTGGGTGATTCCGCTCATCCTCGTAGTCTGCTGGGTGGGCATCCCCTTGCTCGGCACCTTGAGCGCGGACAAGAAGGACAACACCGGCCTCGGCGCGGTGGTGACTGCCCTCGGCGTAATCGTGGCCGCCTCGCTGTCCAGCTTGGTGTTCGGCGGGCTACTGTTCGGCCTCATCGTCGCGCCGGTGTGCGGATTGGCAATCGGGCTGGCGCAGGCGGTCGAACTGGTACGTACCCGCGCGATGACCATCCGCCTATCATCCGGCCTCGTCCTCGGCCTGATTGCCGCCGGTGCGCTGGGTATCGCCCCCGTCTCGCCTATCGTTGGCATCATCAGCGTGGTCATCTTCTGTATGCAGGCTAGCGCGGTCCACTTCGTGCTGCAAGGCCAGTATGCCCGCGCGTGATGCTAGGCTTGAGGTTTGAGGTTTGAGTTAGGGGCTGATAAGCTAATCGCAGCACAAAATCCCCCTTTCCTGTTAAGGAGAGGGGGATACCTTTACCCTATATCCAATTCCAAAATGTGGAGGGGAGATAAGTGTTGCCTTTACAATCCAAAATCTAAAATCCAAAATCCAAAATCCAAAGTTGTCCGGGTGGGCCGTGCAGGACTCGAACCTGCAACCGAGGGATTATGAGTCCCGCGCTCTGCCATTGAGCTAACGGCCCCGACGTTGCCCCCTATTATACGCATAAACCCCCTTTTTGTCAAAGTCGCCCCCATCGGTTATAATCGGCTGTCACTATACTAAGAGGAGGGCTTACTATGGCTGCCGAGTGCATCTTCTGCAAAATCATTGCGGGCGACATCCCTGCCGCGCAAGTCTATGCCGATGATGATATTGTCGCGTTCATGGACATCACCCAAACCGTGCCCGGCCATGTGCTGATTGTGTCGCGCCAGCACGCTTCCGACTTGTTCGCGGTTGACCCCCACGCCTATGCCGCACTGTTTGTCGTCACTGCGAAGGTGGCGCGGGCGGTGAAGGCCGCGCTCCACCCCCCAGCGATGAGCATCTTGCAGAACAATGGGTGGGATGCGGGCCAGACGATTGACCACCTCCACGTCCACATCCTCACCCGCGAACCGCACGACGGTTATCGGATGAACTGGGACGAGCGTTACGCCGCGACCGCGCAACTGGAAGAGTGGGCGGCACGGATTCGGCAGGAATTGTAGCCGCATCAAGCCTCCCCTCCCGCTAGAGGTGACGCGCACCCACCCCCGGCCCCTCCCGGTGGGAGGGGAGATTGGCTTAACCTCTTGACAGCGCAGCGATATGCGGATACAATAGGGCTATCTTGACATAACATAGAGCTATTACCGTTGCATTAAAATACTGGTCGGTATCCGCAACCGTGCTGCATCGCTGTACGTATAACATATGCCGCAACATTACCGTTTACCCACCCGACCAGCCTCGACTGGCTAGATGAGAGATGGAGAGAACCACGATATGATTGGTAAGCTAAAGCGCGGGCAGGGGGTGCTGACCGCCCTCGCCCTCTTGACCCTGCTGATACCGACTATCACCCCCACCCACGCGCAGACCGGCGCGAAACCGACCAGTGTGACCGCCAATTATGCTGCCGACCTTGCTCTGCCCCATCGCGCCGGGGAGGTGCTAGTGCGCCTGAAGGGGGGAGCAATCACCCCCGCCGCCTTCGCCCGCGATGTGGCTGCGATGCACGACCCCACCCTCAAGTTCGCGCTCGGATTGCACCCCCAACCCAGCCGCGACCTGCAACTGTTGGCTGACCAATCGCCCAGCCTGCACGGTCTGTTCGCTCATATGGGGGTGCGGGGCGGCTACCAACTGTGGCCCGGCACCACCGATTACAAGCTGCTGCTCGACCCCCACGCCGACCTTGCCGCCACCCTTGCCGCGCTTGCTGCCGACCCCCAAGTTGACTTTGCCCAGCCCAACTATGTCTATACCCTCGCCCGCGCCGCCGCTACCCCCGCCGCTGCCACTGCGCCGCTAGCGACCAGTATGGCGGGCACGACACCCAACGACCCCATCTATAACCAGCAATGGTATATACCGCAAATACACGCGGATGAGGCATGGGGCATCACCACCGGCAAGGATTTGACCGTGGCTTCGATTGACACCGGGGTTAGTGCTAGCCATCCCGACCTCGCCGGTAAGGTGGCGGGCGGCTACAACTTCGTGAACAATACCGACAACTATCAAGACGACGAGGGTCACGGGACCATGACCTCCGGGGTGATTGCCGCGCAGGGCAACAATGGGACTGGCATCGCCGGGGTATGTTGGGGCTGCAAGATACTCGCGCTGAAGGCGATCAACTCGAAGGGCGAAGGCGACAGCAGCGACATCAACCGCGCCATCCGCTACGCGGCGGACAAGGGGGTGCGGGTTATCAACATGAGCCTCGGCGGGCATGGCCGCGACCAAGAGTCGGAGGATGCGGTCAACTACGCATGGAACAAGGGCGTATTCATCGCCGCCTCGTCGGGCAACAGCCCTGACGGCAAGCCCAACTATCCCGCCGGTTTCGACAACTCGATGGCGGTGGGGGCGACCGCGCGGCTGGATGCTTTTACCGGCTTCTCCTCGTTCGGCCCCTATGTGGACATTACCGCCCCCGGCGTGGGGATTTGGAGTACCACATGGAAGAATGGGGTGGACACCTACGAAGCGGCGAACGGCACCTCGTTCAGCAGCCCCCTCGTCGCGGGGGTGGCCGCCCTGATGTTCAGCGTCAACCCCAACCTCAGCAATCAGCAAATCTTCACCTTGCTGGAGAATAGTTCCGACGACATTGGCACACCGGGCTGGGATGAACATTACGGGCGGGGGCGACTGAATGCCCTTCGCGCGGTGCAGTTCGCCCAGAACCCCAGCCCCAACCAAATCGAAGCTAACGTAGCCCTGTCCGCCACTAGCCAGAACGCGGGCGGCAAGCTGACCGTCAATGGCAGTGGGTTTGCCGCGGGCGAGACGGTGGAAGTCTACTTCGTGTACGCCGACGGCCACCGCCATGACCTCGCCACCCCCACCGCCGACCCCAATGGCAACTTCAGCCAAGAAGTCACCCTGCCCAGCGATGTCGAACCCAACACCGCGCCGGAGGATTATGCGGTTCGCGCCTACGGGCAGAGCAGCCACCGCGACAACTATCAGCACGTGACCATCACCCCCGGCGGCCCCCCGCCCCCACCAGCGACTGCTACCCCCCTGCCCGCGCAAGCCACCCCCACCCCCGCCCCCGCCAACACGCCGGTGCCGATTCAGCCCCGCCCCCGCCCAGCAGCAGCCGACCGCGTGCCCAACCCCAATCAGAAGGGGGTGGCCTACTTCGATGCGGTGGGACATACCCTGCGCGACCCCTTCCTCAGCTATTGGCAGAAGAACGGCGGCCTCGCCCAGTTTGGCTATCCGCTGACTGAACCGTTCGATGAGGTGAATGCTACTGATGGCAAGACCTACACGGTGCAATACTTCGAGCGTAACCGCTTCGAGTCCCACCCAGAGAACCCCGCTGGTCAGCAGGTGTTGCTCGGCCTGCTCGGTGTCACCCTAAGCGATGGGCGCAACTTCGCGACGACGCAGCCGTTCGATAGCACCGCTAACTACGTCTACTTCCCCGAAACGCACCATTCGCTGGGCAACGACAGCGGCTTCCTCGATTATTGGAAGAAGCACGGCGGGCTGGCGATTTATGGCTACCCCATCAGTCAAGAGATATTGGAGAACGGATACGTGGTGCAATACTTCCAGCGCAACCGCTTTGAGTACCACCCCGAACTGCCCGACCCCTATAAGGTCAGCCTCGGCTTGCTGGGCAGCGAACTGATGCGCGACTACGGGTGGATACAGTTATTGGCATAGGGCGCACTTTGGTGCGCCCCATTCTTGTGCCCCACAAGATTTAGGGAGGATACGGTAATGAAGAAACGTCTGTTGGTCTTCGCCCTTGTCGCGGTAGTGGCGGTCGGAGGGATGCTGCCGCTGCTCAACTCCACCCGCGTGACTGCCGAAACCTTCGCCGACCCCGCCTTCAACACGCTCTGGAATGTGACCGACTCGTTGGTGGCGGACGGCACGGTGAAGCGCACATGGTTCTGGGGGCCGACCCCCGGCTTCATCTCCCACGAGCGTTACGACCAAGCCCCCAACGGCTCCCGCCTCGTGCAATACTTCGAGAAGGGGCGGATGGAGATAAACAACCCGAATGGCGACCACAACAACGAGTTCTTCGTCACTGGTGGGCTGCTAGTGCTGGACATGGTGACGGGCAATCAGCAGGTGGGCGACAATAGCTTCATCGCCCGCACCCCCTCGACTCAAATCGTGGCGGGCGATGGTGGCGACCCCAATGCGCCTACTTACACATCGTTCCGCAGTGTCGCCTCCCTGACCCTGAACGGCAACCGTATCCCCGCAAACATCGGGGGGTTCGCTAGCACCGCGTTGGCGGTCAACGGCAGCACCTCGTCCCACCCCAGCACCGACCAGCAGGCCCAAATCGTGGCCTACAGCGACATCTTCGGCCACAATATCCCCCGCGCGATGTGGAACTTCATGAACGCGAAAGGGCCAATCAAGCGCGGCGGGGTGGTGCAGACCGCCTCCATCATCAACTGGATATTCGTGCTAGGCTACCCCATCAGCGACGCTTACTGGGCGCGGGTGAAAATCGCGGGGCAAGATGCCGATGTGCTAATCCAACTGTTCCAGCGGCGTACCCTCGTCTATGCTCCTAGCCTGCCCGCCGGTTTCCAGTTGCAGATGGGCAACGTGGGCAGCCACTACTTCAACTGGCTGTACTATAGCAGCTTCCCCTGCCCCACAGGCATCGCCTGCAACGGCACGCCCCCCCCCCCCCCCCCCCCCGCGCCCCCCCCCACCCCCCCCCCCCCACCCGCCGGCCCGCCTGGCCAAGGGGC
>JBBSEE010000051.1:0-9426 GCA_038239995.1 Chloroflexia bacterium
ACACCGCGAGGTCAAGCTGTTCATCGCGGTGGGCGACTGCACCGACCTATGCGTCTACAATATGGCGATGTACATGAAGATGGAGGCGAATGCCCTCAACCTCGGCGAGGTGGAGATTGTCGCCCCCATCAGCATGATTGACACCTACGACCTGCCGCTAGCGGTGGCGGAGCGGATTGGGGCGATGCCCCACGACGGCGACCTGATGCACCACATCTTCCTCTACCATCTCGCCCTCAATGGGGTGAAGGTGGTCAGCGACGTAGCTTAAGCATGGCCTACCAGCCGGATGCTGCCACCGCCTTGTTCCTGTGTAGCCCCGCCGCGCTGCCTCACCTTGCGCGGGCGGGGCAACTGCTGGGGGAGATGAGCAGCCTTGCCGCCCTCACCCGCCTGCGGGCCGAACTTAGCCCCGCACTGGCGGCGGCAATGTTGGAGCAGGCGGCCTTGCGGCAGCGGGCAGCGACTAAGTTCGACCGCGCCGCGACGATGCTCTTCACCGCTGAAGCCTTGCAGCAAGCCACCGGCCTCATCCCCGCCCGCCATCGCGCCCAGCGTCTTGCGGGCTTGCGCGTCGCCGACCTCACTTGCGGGATTGGCGGCGATAGCATTGCCCTCGCTGCGGTGGCTAGCCAGCTAATCGCCCTCGACCGTGACATGGTGCGGCTCATCTTCGCCCGTCACAACCTTGCCGCCTATGGACTATCCGCCCACCTCGTGCAAGCTGACGCATTGCACCATCCGATTGACATATCCCGAATAGATGTAGTCTTTGCCGACCCCGGTCGGCGAGGGGCTGGGGGACGCATCTTCGCCCCCGCCGACTATCAGCCGTCACTGGATGCCCTCTACCACCGCTATGGTGACAAGCTGGTCGCGAAGGTCGCCCCCGGCATAGATTACGAGGCGCTGGATTGGCCCGCCGAGGTGGAGATTGTGTCGTTGGATGGGGAGGTCAAAGAGGCGGTGCTGTGGGGCCAATCATCAGCCCTGCGTGAGGGGTTGGCAAAGCTGCGGCGGGCGACCCTGCTGCCCCGCGGCGATAGCATCACCGCTTTGGACGCGCCGGATGAGTGTGCAGTGGCGGCGGCGGGGGTATATCTGTATGAGCCGGACGGAGCGGTGATACGCGCGGGGCTGGTGCGTAACCTTGCCGCGCAACTGGGGCTGTGGCAACTCGACCGCCAGATTGCCTACCTCAGCAGCGACGCGCCGATAAGCTCACCATTCACCCGCCGCTTCCGCGTGGAGCAGGCTGCCCCCTTCGGCCTGAAGCAACTCGCCGCCCGCCTGCGCGACCTCGGTGTGGGGGTGGCGGAGATTAAGAAGCGGGGGCTGGATGTTGACCCCGACGCGCTGCGGGGGCGGCTGAAGCTGCATGGGCCGAACACCCGCACCGTCATCCTTACGCGCGTGGGTCGTCAGCCGATGATGTATATCTGCGGGTCAGATGCGTCAGATTAAAGTAGCAGTTACGCAGTTAGGCAGGGCGGATGCGATTCGCCATTACCTCAGCAGGCCATTATCCAGACGCAACTGCGTCACTCCTATTTTGGATTGAGCCTATCTGCGAGTGCAACCCACCCCTCTACCCCCGCTCGGCCCCCACCACAAGGGGGGGAGGAAACTCGCGGGGGTTTGGGGGGTTGACCCCCAACTGCTGAAGCATTGGTTGGCTAGTGGTAAGCTGGTATCGTCGCCAGCGGAAGTGGCGATTAGCTAGGTGGAAGGTCAGCCGCTGGGGGTCAGCCCCCAGACCCCCGCTAGTCTCCCCTTCTTTTTATGGGAGTTAGGTCATTGAGCAGGGCGGGCCACCTCCCGTCCTCACCAATGGGCGGGGATGACCGCCAACTACGTAACTCCTAATTAAAGTAGGAGTCAGCTATATATCCACCCCGGTGAGGCCGTGCATCCCCAGCGTGAGCGAAAGTTCGCCGCCGTGATGCAGGTCATGCTCGATGAGATGCCATATGACCCACTGGCGCGGCATGGTATGGGTCTGGCCGCCGCGTTCGCGGGTGAAGGTCGTTGCCATATCCGCGCTGCTCCAACGGGCCAACGCATCGGCGATCATCTGCCAAGTCACCTCTAGGTCATGGACGAGCTGGTCGGCGGTTAGTTTGAGGCTTTCGTCGCGCCCCACGAGGGAGATTGACTTCAGCACCTCATCGCTCTCGCCGAGGAAGCCGGTGAACCAGCCTACCCGCGTGCCAATCATGTGTATGGCTAGCTCACGCACCGTGCGTAGGTGCGGCGCGGCGCGTAGCTCCAATTGCTCCTCGGTGAGCGGGGCAATTGCCGCCTTGACGAGGTCTTGATACTGCTTCCAGTTCTCGTAGAACGTGTCCAGCGTGCGATTATCTTCTGCCATCTGCTGCTCCCTTTCGGTTATAATTTGGTAGGATTCGACAATCGGATTGTAGCACAGGTGTTTGACTTTGGCAAGCGAAAGGGACACATGATGACCAACCCAACCCCGATTGAACGCTTTCAGGGTTGCCTCGTAGGGGCAGCAGTGGGGGACGCGCTGGCGAAACCGGCCCAGTTCCTCCCCCCCGATGAGGTGGCCGCCCGCTTTGGTCGCATCACCGAGTTCGACCGCAGCCCCGATTACCTGTACCAGTTGCTGCCAGAGCAATGGTCGGATGACACCCATATGTTGCTCATCCACGCCCAGAGCATCGTGGCGCAGGGGCGGCTGGATATGGACGATGTGGCCCGCCGTTACCTTGCGTGGCGCAGGAGTGGCGATTTGCGGGGGATGAACATGGATTTGGATAACGCCATCGAGGGGCTGAAGGCGGGCTACGACTGGCGGGTGGTGGGGCGCACGGGCGACCGCGCGGGCAGCAACAATGCGGCGGTGCGGGTCGCTCCCATTGGCCTGTTGCACTACCGCGATTACCTCACCAACCCCGACGCGCTGCGGCAGGACGCGCACGACAGCGCGATTATCAGCCACAACCACCCCGACGCGATTGCCGGGGCGCAAGCGGTTGCCTATGCGGTGGCGCGACTGGCGGCGGGCCATCGCGATTTGGACACCTTGCTGGCGGATACGGCTGCCTTTATCGGGCTGGGTAAGGTGGCGGATGCGCTACAGCGGGCGGCGGATTTGTTGGTTGCCGATACCGACACGGCTGATGCGCTGGCCGAACTGGGCACTGGCGGGTATGCGGTGGAGTCGGTGCCTAGCGCGTTCTACTGCTTCCTCCGCACCCCCAGCGACTTCGAGGCGACGGTCATCAGCGCGGTGATGGGGGGCGATGATGCCGATGTGACTGCTTGCCTCGCGGGAGGGTTGAGCGGGGCGTACAATGGTCTCGCCGCGATACCGACCCGCTGGCGCGATGAGGTGGAAGATGGAGCGCGGCTGCGGGCGATTGCCGCGCAGTTGTACCTCGTAGCGGGCGGCTCTGATTTGGGGGGTAGCTGATATGGCCCGTGCCCTCATCGAGCCGCCTCGCCTGCGGACTAACACGGATAGCGACGAGGAGCGGCACGCCACGTGGCTGGAGTTGCTGTTCGACCTCGTGTTCGTGGTCGCCATCTCCGAACTGGCCCTCAAGCTGAAGGTGGATATATCGTGGGGCGGGGGGTTGGGCTTCGCGATGCTGTTCGTGCCGGTGTGGTGGGCGTGGGTTGGTACCACCTTCTACAACACCCGCTTCGATACCGATGACCTGATACAGCGGCTACTAGTGTTCGGGCAGATAGCGATGGTTGCCGCCCTTGCGGTCAACATCCAGCATGGGTTGGAGGCAAGCGCGGTGGGGTTCGCTATATCCTATGTGGCGGTGCGCTTCGTGCTGCTGCTGCAATACCTCCGCGCCTACCGCGATGTGCCGGTCGCCCGTCCCCTGATTATCTGGTACAGTGTCGGCTTCGCTATCTCCATCGCCCTCTGGCTGCTCTCTATTCTCCTTCCCGTCCCCATTCGCTTCATCCTCTGGGGGGTGGCGATGGTGGTGGACTTCGGCGGCCCGCTCACTTTCGCCCGCACCCCGACCGCGAAGACGCTGCCGCCCAACTCATCACATATCCCAGAGAGATTTGGCTTGTTCACCCTCATCGTTATCGGGGAGGGGGTGGCAGCGGTAGTGCGGGGGATGGCGGCGCGGAACTTGGATACCCTATCGGTGGTCTCCGGCCTGCTCGGTCTCAGCGTCGCCTTCAGCTTGTGGTGGATATACTTTGACCATATTGACGGCTCGGCCTTGCGGGCGGCGGGGGCGACGGGGCGACAGTGGCTTTACACCCACCTACCGCTGCTGGCGGGGCTGACCGCGACCAGCGTGGGGGTGGAGGAGGTGGCACGGAGCGACCAAGCAGCGGCCTTGCCCGACAACCTGCGCTGGCTGCTGTGCGGGGCGTTGGCCCTGTCGCTGGCGGCGATTGCGCTTATCCAAGTCACCTCGACTGACCCTCATCTGCGCCAGCACGTGCGCCGACAGGCGGGCTATCGGCTGGCCGCCGCTGCCTTTGCTCTACTGGTCGCCGCGCTGGGTGGCGGGTTGCCGCCGGTGGGGGTGGCAGGCCTGCTCGCGCTTGCCTGTGCGGTGCAGCTAGCCCTCGACTTGTATGGTGAGACGCAAGAGGAGGCTGAGGTTGCGGACAAGTTTGGCTAGACAATTGCCCATCAATCCTGTAAAATAGGGCACACTAGCCAACGGATTGAAAAAACGGATAAACGGATTAGGTCTATCGCAAGGAAGCCAAAGCAGAGCATATGGCGGGCAGGTCAAGGCAAATAACACAGGAGGAGTTACAATTGGCAGAGCAACGTAAATGGTGTGGCGAACTGCGCGAGGGCGATGCGGGGGGCGAGGTGCTGGTGGAGGGTTGGGTCAATCGCGTGCGGGATATGGGCGGGCTGATATTCATTGACCTGCGCGACCGTAGCGGCATCGTGCAGGTGGTAGTAGACCAGAGTCGCGACCCCCACCTTGCCGCCCTTGCCGAGAGCCTGCACAACGAGTACGTGCTGGCGGTGCGGGGGACAGTGAAGCAGCGCAAGCCGGGGATGGCGAACCCTAACCTGCCGACTGGTGGGATAGAGGTGGTGGCGGAGCATCTGCACGTGTACAACGCGGCCAAGCCGCTGCCTTTCGAGCTAGCCGACGCGGAGCGGGTGTCCGAGGAGGTACGCCTGAAGTACCGCTATCTGGACTTGCGCCGCCCCGCGATGCACAACATGATTGCCCTGCGCCACCGCATGGTCAAGTATATCCGTGACTTCCTTGACGCAGAGGGCTTCTACGAAATCGAAACCCCCATCCTTACTCGTAGTACGCCAGAGGGGGCGCGGGACTACCTTGTGCCCAGCCGCATCTACCCCGGCGAGTTCTATGCCCTTCCCCAGTCGCCGCAGCAACTGAAGCAGCTATTGATGGTGGCGGGCTTCGAGCGTTACTTCCAGATTGCCCGCTGCTTCCGCGACGAGGACCAACGCGCCGACCGCCAGACCGAGTTCACTCAGCTTGACCTTGAGATGAGTTTCGTGGGGCAAGAGGATGTGCTGCAACTGGGCGAACGGATGCTCACTGGCGTGGCTGAGGCGTGTAGCAGCCTGAAGGTGATGGACCAGCCGTGGCGGCGCATCACTTATGCTGAGGCGATGGCAAAGTACGGCAGTGACAAGCCCGACCTGCGCTTCGGCATGGAAATCGAGGATATTACTGAACTAGTGAAGGACAGCCCCTTCAGCGTGTTCAGCAGCACGGTGGCCGAGGGTGGGGTGGTGCGTGGCCTACGCGCCACCGCCACCGCCGATTATTCGCGTAAGCAGATAGATGAACTGACCGAGCTAGTGAAGCGGTTCGGGGCACGGGGACTGGTCTGGATTGCCCTAGAGAACAAGGCGATGGGCGAGGACGGGGCAACCCACTGGCAGGTACGCACCTCAGCGAAAGCGATACCGCAGCAAGAGCTAGACGCAATCGTGGAGCGGCTGGGCGGTGAACTGGGCGATATGCTCTTCTTCGTCGCGGACAAGGAGAAAACCGCCGCCAACGCGCTGGGCCGCCTCCGCAGCGAGATGGGGGGCCGCCTGAAGCTGAAGGATGAGAGTCTGCTTGCCTTCGCGTGGGTGGTGGACTTTCCCATGTTCGAGTGGAACGAGGAGGATGGCCGCTGGGACGCGCAACATCACCCCTTCTGTATGCCCAATGCCGACGATGTGCAGTACCTGACCTCCGACCCCGGTCGAGTCCGCGCCGCCGCCTACGATGTGATTTGTAACGGCTACGAGATTGCCAGCGGCAGCGTGCGTATCCACGAGCGCAGTATACAGGAGCAAATCTTCAGCGGCCTCGGCTACAGCATGGAGCAGGCTTACGCCAAGTTCGGCACCATACTAGAGGCGTTCGAGTACGGCGCACCGCCCCACGCTGGCTTCGCCCCCGGCATCGAGCGGCTGGTGATGATGCTGGGCGGTACCGAGAATATCCGTGACGTAATCGCCTTCCCCAAGACGGTGCGTGCCCGCGACTTGTTGATGGCTGCGCCCAATAGCGTTGACCAACGCCAGCTAGACACCTTGAACATCGCCCTGACTGAACGGGCGCAGCGGGCGTTGCGGGGCGAGGACTAGTTTAGCCACCTATCAAATCACAAGGAGGGTTAGTCACATGGCTTCGGTGTTTGACCAGAACAACAACAAGGTAGTCGGGCAGGTGGGTAGCGATGGGCGGGTGACGAACAACAGCGGGGTATTCATGGGTACGGCGGGCAACGACGGCCACGTCCATGACGCGCACGGCACGCTAGTGGGCAACGTGCAACCGGATGGGCAAATTATGGATGCGCGAGGCTTGCCGTTGGGCAGCGTAGACGTAGCAGGGCAAATCTCCGACCGACATGGCACACAGGTGGGCACGGTCAACGGCGCACCCTCGACCACTATCGCGGGCGGCGCGGGCTTGCTGCTGTTGCTGCACCCTAGCGGCGCGACCGAGTGATAGCGCAGATATAGGTTGCTAGCCAGTATAGACCAACACTTTACACAATAGTCATAATCTCATCCAGCCGCTTGCGCTCCAGCTTGGGCACTTGGCAACCGTCCGCCGGGTAGCCAACCGGGAGCAGCACGTAGGCGCGTTCGTTACGGGGGCGGTTGAGGATGCGGGCGAGGAAGTTCATCGGGCTGGGAGTGTGGGTCACGGTTGCCAGCCCCGCTTGGTGCAAACTGGCAATCAGCAACCCCACCGCGATGCCCACCGACTCGTCAACGTAATAGTGCTTGTACTGCTCACCCTCATCGTCCAATCCATACCGTTGGGCGAACACCACAATGAGATAGGGCACAGCGTCAATGTACTCCTTATGCCAGTCGGTGCCCAGCTTGGCAAGGGCCGCCTTCCACTCGTCGCTCATGCGATGGGTGTAGCTCTCGTACTCCTCCGCCTCCGCCGCCAGCCTGATTTCATGCTTCACCGCCGCATCACTGACCACCACGAAACTCCATGGCTGCTGGTGCGCCCCGCTCGGCGCAGTGCCAGCGGTGGCAATTGCGTTACTGATTAGCTCAAAAGGGACAGGCTGGGGTGAGAAGTGACGCACTGTGCGTCGCCGCTGCATGGTTGCCAGAAACTGGCGCGACCGCTCAAGCTGCTCCTCCACGCTCGACCGCGCGAACCATAGCGGTTCGTAGACCGCCTGTTGTATATCGCTCATCGCTGCCCCCCTTCTGGATTAAGCCGATATTGAACTTAGCGCACTGACGTGTGCCCCTCTATTCGCCCAGCTTCCCCACTAGCTGATAACCGTGACCACGTTGCGTCTTGATGGCATCCTTGCCCAACTTGGCGCGGAGGTTGCGGATGTGTGCGTCGAGTAGGCGAGTTGCCCCTTCACCGGCGGGGTACTGCCACACCGCCTGCACCACTTCATCGCGGCTGACCAACCGCCCCGCCGCGGCTAGATAGCGGGCAATCGCCCATTCGGTGACGGTAAGGGCAATCGCCTCGCCACCCCGATGCGCCAGTGGCAATCCCGGCTCAATGGTCAACTTATCGCCAGTAGCGACGGGGACGAAGGCGGCACTCTTGCGTAGCTGGGCGCGGATGCGGGCGGCCAGTTCGCGGGGGCTATACGGCTTGGTCACGTAGTCGTCCGCCCCGCTATCTAGGCCGCGTATCTTGTCTGCTTCGTCGGTCAGGGCGGTGAGCATGATGATGGGCAGCCGTGCATCCCGTTCGCGCACCCGTCGCGCTACCTCGTAGCCGCTCCCCCCCGGCAGCATCAGGTCTAGCACTATCACATCCGGTCGCCGCTCCGCTAGCAGAGCAAGAGCCTGCGCCACCCCCTGCGCTACTAGCACCGCCCAGCCCTCCGCCTCGCAGGTGAGCCGTAGGCTAAGTAGCACCGCCGCGTCATCCTCGACGATGAGGATGTGCGGCACTTTCGCTGCGATATTGTTCATGCCTATCATTGTAATCTTGCGGCGGCTAAAGGTCAACTCGACGCAATTCCTTCGCTCAAACCGCGATAAATCCGCAGATTTTACACAAAATGGCCGCTTTGGGGCTAGTATTGTGCAAATAAGTGTGCTATAATTATCCCCAGCAATCCCATTCTACCTTCGTTATTCTACCTTCTACCTTCTACCTTCTACCTTCAGCACAAGGAGCAGTTATGGCCGAGACTATCGTGGTTGCGTTGGGCGGCAACGCCATCAAGAGCGCGACCGAGGCGGGCGACTATCGTCAGCAACTGGCGCGGGTGCAGGATAGCATGGATGCAGTCGCCAACCTGATTGCGCTGGGCTACCATGTGGTGATTACGCATGGCAACGGCCCGCAGGTGGGTGACCTCCTCTTGCAGCAGGAAGCGGGCAAGGAGCTAGTCCCCCCCATGCCGATGGATGTCTGTGGGGCGGAAACGCAGGGGCAGATTGGCTATATGATACAGCAGGCGTTGGGTAACGCGCTGCGCCGCCGTCGGCTCACCCGCCCCGTCTGCACGGTGGTGACGCAGACGGTGGTCAGTGGCGACGACCCCGCCTTTGCCAACCCCAGCAAGCCGGTCGGCCCCTTCTATGGCGCGGCCCAAGCTGAGGCGATGCGGCAGCAGGGCTACAGCGTGGTCGAGGACGCGGGGCGGGGTTATCGGCGAGTAGTACCCAGCCCCCAGCCACGCGATATCGTGGAGATTAAGGTCATCCGCGCCCTGATCCAGCGCAGCGCAATCGTGGTGTGCAGCGGCGGCGGGGGCGTGCCCGTGCTGCGCGATGATGGAGGGCAAATCAGCGGGGTCGAGGCGGTGATTGACAAAGACCTTGCCGGGGCGTTGCTGGCAACCCTGCTGGAAGCCGACCGCCTGCTCATCCTCACCGATGTGCCGAACGCGGCCATCAACTTCCGCCAGCCCGACCAGCGGGCGTTGGGACGCATCACCCCGGCGGAGGCGCGGGGCTACATCGAGCAG
>JBBSEE010000052.1:0-9344 GCA_038239995.1 Chloroflexia bacterium
CGCCGGTGTTGTTGGTGTAGGTAATCGCCTCGGTCGCGCTGATGCGCCTATCCTTCAGGCTGACGGTGGCAACGATATGGTACTCGCTGGGGTCGTCCAGCTTGGCGACATCGCCCTTGTAGGCATCGCCCATTGCCTGCTGCTGGTCGGCTAGCTCGGTGCCGTTGATTTGGTTGGTAAACACGGGCACGGGAGTGGGGGCGGGCTGGTCGCCGGGGTGTAGCGGCTTGGGCTGGGGGTAAGGAGTGAGCGGCAGGTGGTCGCTGCTCGGCGTAGCAGCGGGGGTGGTAGTCGCGCCCCGCTTGGCTGGCGCGGCGGTGGGTAGCGGCGTGGGGGCGGGAGGATGATGGGTCGGCTCTGGCGTATCCTTGCCCGCTGCAAGGCTAGCGGGGGTGGGGCTGGCTGGGGCGAGGCTGGTGTCACCTGTCCCCTTGCTGGTAATCAAGAAATAGCCAGCCATTGCCGTCCCCCCAATGAGCAGGCCGAGCAGCAGGGTGAGGATAATGAAGGGGGCGATGCTGCGGGGCGGGGCTTGATAGTAAGCGTAGGGTGGCGGATAGGGCGGGGGTGGGTAGTAGTTGGCAGGCGGCGAATAAGGGGCGGTGGGCGAGAGATAGCCGGGGGCGGCGGGGTCAGGCGGATAAGCCTGCGGCGGTTGGGGGTCGGGGGCGGAGTCCTGTGGTCGGCCTAGATTATCTGCACTCATGGGGCGGCTCCTTCTGGTCTAGCTTATCAGCAGATTATACGCCATCCCCCGCCCCCGGTTGCAGCAAAACCCCGTCGCAGGGTGGGCGACGGGGTGATTCTAATGCGGCTCTAATCTATGACCACTATCTTTGCACCAATGACAAAGAACTACCAGCCAACGGATTGAAAAAACGGATAAACGGATTAGGGCGGGGGCAAGCGCAGACCAATGACGTAGGGGCGAATCGCATACGCCCAGTCCCCCTCCATCAAGGTGCATCGTAACTATGGGGAGAGGTATGATTGCTTACGATGGGCATAGTCATCAGTCAGCCGCGCGGAGGGCTTCATCGCTCCTTCCTCATCCTCGCTAGTTCAGAATAGGCGTTGGTGCAAAGATAGTGCTATATAGAAGGACGGCCTCGTCGTTATAAGTCTCCACCCCCAGATAGGTTTTTCCCTTCATCAGCAAGCGGGCGAATCATGTTCACCCGTCCCTGATAGCGGAAGAAGCCGACCCCCTCGTAGAGCGGCAGAGCCTTCTCGTTCAGGCCCTCGACCCCCAGTTCGACGATGGGGACGAATTGGCGCAGGTGTTGCACGCCGATGAGCAACAGGGCGCGGCCCAATCCGTGTCGCTGGTAGGCGGGGACGACACCGAGGGTGTGGACCCAACCCACTTGCTCGCCCCGCGCCGCGTTCTCATCGGGGTTGATGGCGGTCCAGCATAGCCCGGCCACGTCGCCGTTATCGGCGAAGGCGAGGAACAGACTGGCGGGGTCGAAGGTTGCCATATTGGTGATGGCGATTATTTCGTCTAGGTTGCGCTCTATGCTGGCGTAGTGTTCGGCGAAGCTACCGTTGCGGGCCTGCATGAAGGCTGGCTCGTCCTGTCCACGCACGAAGGTCCGCACCGTGAAGCCCGCGGGGAGTTGCGGTTGCTCCACCGTCATCTCGGCGGGCAGGCGCATCTCCCAGAAGTAACGCTCCGGCTGATAGCCACGCTGCTTGAGGAAGTCAATCAACCATGTATGCTGCTGGCTGGGGCCGAGGCGCAGCTCATTCGCCCCCCGCGCTCGTGCGTCGCGCTCCATCATCTGATAGAAGGTTTCCGCCAGCCCGGTATCGCGCCAGTCGGGGTGGATGACCATATCCCCCCATGCGTGGTCTTGGCGGGGGTCTTTCTCCACCACTAGTTCGCCCACCAGCACCCCCGCACTACCGTCGGGGCTGGTGGCATGGGCGAGGGTGATGACCGCATCCTTGCCGAACGGGCTATTCAGCCACTCATCGTACTCGGTGGCGGTGACGTAGTCGCCGCTCGGCTCCCGCTGCTCGACCTCTTGGTGCAGGGCGACAATCGTGGGGATGTCCGCCATGTCAAAGGGGCGGAGGGTGAAGTTGCGGGTGGTGGGTTCAGTTGCTAGGGTCATGATTGGTCTCCTATATTTTGGGCGAGGGCACCCCGCCCCTACGACAAGGTGATGGGGCGCGGGCGGCCCGCCCCGACGATGCGATTAGACATTCAGAGGCTTGACCATGTTGGCCCACGCCGACTCTTGGTAGAAGCCGACGCTTTCGTAGAGGCGCAACGCGGCCACGTTCTCGCCCTCCATGCCCAGTTCGACTACCGACACTTGCTGGCGCAGGTGCTGCACGCCGATGAGCAACAAGGCGCGACCGAGGCCTACCCCGCGATGCTCAGGCACGGTGCCGAGGTGTTCAATCCAGCCCACGCTGACGTTGCGGCGGGCGTTCTCCTCCGCGCTAATCGCCGACCAGCAATAACCGGCCACCACGCCATCCTTGAAGGCGAAGAACAGGCCCGCTGGCTGGAACATCTCCTGCTGAATGATATAGGCGGTGGTCTCCGGCGTGTAGGGGGTGCTGCCAAAGTGGTCGGCGAAGCAGACGTTGCGGACATTCATAAATAGCTCTTCATCCTGCCCCGGCACGAAGGTTCGCACCGTATAGCCTTCGGGCAACTGCACCGGCGGCACATCCTTATCCGCTGGTAGGCGCATCCGCCAGAAGTAGCGGTCGAACTCGAAGCCGCGCCGCGCAAGGAACTCCTGCTTCAGCGTGTGCGCCTTCGCCCCGCCGCTGTATAGCCGCTTGAGCGGATGTTGCGCCGCCTGCTGTGCGATAAGGGCGTAGAGTTGGCGGCCTACCCCGCGCTTGCGGTAGTCGCGGTGGACGGTGAAGCCGCTGAAGGCTTGCTCCTCGCCCGGCTTATGCTCGAACTCGGCATCAGCGATCATCGCCCCCTCGCTACCGTCGGAGGTGAGCAGCCGCGCCAGCCACGATGTGTTGCCCGCGCTGCGGGGGTCGTTGCGCCAGCGTTGCTGCTCGGCTAGGGTGGTGGCTTGCTCATCGTCGCTGGTCGGCTCGTGCCGCTCATTGTCGTTGTAGAAGTCCACCAAATCGGGCAGGTCGCGCTCTTGCACCTCGCGGATGATGTAGCTAAAGTCGGGGGTGTCCACCCGCTGCGCTTCAAGGGTCAGGGTATCGAGCATGGTCCATCCTCTCTTGTTGTGGGGTAGATAATCAATGTTTCGGCGATGGGGAGACTGTATAATTGTCGGGGCGAACTGCGGTTCGCCCCGTCGCGCCCCCCTATTTTACCCGAAATTCGCGACTTGCGCGTCAGTCTACAAGGGTATTTTGGCCGCCAACTTAGGCCCAATAGTCAGCCCATCGCGTTTGGACAAGGAGGCGGATGTTCAGGCTCATACCCGCACCTCCTGCTTCAGTGGCATCTTCAGCACGTAGTGGTCAACGGTAAAGCCGAGGCTCTGCCAGAAAGCCAGCCCTTGCGTATTGCTGGTAATCACTCCCAGTTCGATGTTGCCAGCCCCTTGTCGCTGCATCGCGGCGAAGGCTAGCTCCGCCAACTCGCGGCCAGCACCATGCCCTCGCGCCGAGGGAAGAATGTAGAACTCATTTAGCTGCCCATACTTGCGGCTAGGGTCCCACCAGCTATCCTTCAGGCGGAAGACTACGAAGCCAATGAGTTCACCGTTGTTATAAGCCAGCCAATAGTTGCGCTGGTTGGTAATCGCCTCGTCGTACAGCTTGGTCAGCCACTGTTGTAGCTCGGCCTCATGGGCGGTCTCGCGGCCATCATAATCGTCGGGGTCAAGTTCGATTGAGTAATCGCGCAGCATCTGCTCTGCCATGCCCTTGTTGGCCGCGCTTATCGGTTCAACCGTGATTGGCAAATCGCTATCCTCCTCATTTTAGCTGCTTGACCATGTTCACCCAGCCCACGTGTTCGCGGAAGCCCACGCTGGTGTATAGTGGCAGGGCGCGTTGGTTCTTGCCCTCCACCCCTAGCTTGACGGTACTGACCTTAGTTCTCAGCCAGTTCACCCCCGCCAGTAGCAGGGCGCGGCCCAGCCCTTGACGGCGATAGTCGGGCATCACCCCCAAATCGTCAATCCAACCCTCATCCTCTGTCCCCGCGCGAATCAGGGGGATGCACATCCCCGCCACCTTGTCCCCCTCGAAGGCGAAGAACGCGCCCGCGGGGTCGAAGCTAGGTCGCTGCGAGATGTAGACGAAGTGTTCAAGCGGCATATCGGTGTGGGCGTAGTGGTCGGCGAAGGTGTCATTGAAGGTGCGCCAATATAGTTGCTCATCCTGCCCCGGCACGAAGGTTCGCACTGTTATGCCCGGCGGCCACGTAGGGGCAGGCACCAGCTGGTCGGGTGGCAGCAGCATGGTCCAGATGTAGCGGTCGAACTCGAAGCCGCGCCGCGCAAGGAACTCATGCAGCAGGGTATGCCGCTGGTTGCTCTCAATCATCAGGGTGTTCGTCCCCTGCGCCCGCGCCTGCCCCTCTACCAAGTCGTATAGCTTACTCCCCAGCCCCCGCCCGCGATAGTCAGGATGCACCTCGACTACACCGTGAGTGCTGCCCTCTTGATTGGAGGGGCCGACGGCGGCACGGGCAATCATCCGCCCCTCGCCGCCAGCGGGGTTGACGAGGTGGGCCTGCCAGCGGGTGTAGCTTTGGGCGAATGGGCTGCTGAACCACTCCATGTAGTCATCGAAGCTATCGCTCTCGCCCGTCGGTTCAAGTTGGGCCAGCTCCATCTGGAACTCCACCACGCTGCGGGTGTCGGCAGCAGTGGTGGGACGGACGGTGTAGTCTAGCCCTTCGCGGCTAGGTTTATTATCGGTAACGCTCATCGGTTGGCTGCTCCTTCAAACAATATAAATGTGATAATTGCTACCCATACCCTCTCCCCTCCCGTTGGGAGGGGTTGGGGGTGGGGGTGCTATCCGAGGCGCAGGCGGCGGAAGGCGGCCTCGCGCTCGGCGTTGATGAGCCGGTCGGCGCGTTGCTGGCGATAGGCCCGCTCTAGGGGGTCGGGTCGCTCTGGGCGCGGTTCGGCGTGGGGGTCGCTCACCGGGCGCATCCCAATCTCCAGCCGCAGCCTAATGTACAGCTTGCGTCTACGGCTAGGGGCGCGGTCGCGGTCGAGGGTCGCTTGCATAGCGTGGTCTCCTGTTCCGGTCGGTATCTCTGGTGGGTTGACGGTTGACAATCCTGCGGCCCATACCCTTTCTGCACACTTGCGCTGCTTTCGGGGGCAAACAAAATCCGCGATTGGCTTTTCGCTTACTGCGTACCGGGCCATTCGCGGAAGTTATCTTCAGAGGCTAGGGGAGAGGGTTCGGGTCAACACCGGAACCGCCTGAAGATGGGCACAGTACGCCTATTGAATTGGCTAACGGGCGTGGTTACGACTACTAGGGTCGCGCCAATCGCTGCCGCAGACAGTCGCACGCCGCTACCGCTGGTATCAGCGGTCAGTTGCGTTCCGACGATAAGGTTCTGTGCCATCTTCGTTCACCTGCCTTTCTGTTAAGATTTACTTCCTGATGACCCGCCCATGCAGGTCGCGTGGGGCGCATCTTGCGCCGTGCGGCAGTCCTTCTACCGCGTGGCTATTGTACCGCTCGCGTCAAACCTGCACATCGGTCTAAAGATGTAGATATGATGGTGTAGTAAGCATGAAGCATGAACCTTGACAAAGAGCCAGCTTTGGCTTACATTAGGGCGAGCGCAACCCGCCCCTACATCATGGTGATTATTCACGATGAACCTTGATGCGCGGCACGGGGGCGAGCGCAACCCGCCCCTACGTTAGCCAACTCAAACCTCAAACCTCAAACCTATAGGAGCATCCCCCACCATGATTGCGGAACCAACTGCACCCCTCAGCGGCCTCAGCGAGAGCGAGGTGACGGCGCGGCGGGCGCGGGGCGAGGCCAACACTGCCCCTCCTTCCACCACGCGCACCTTCGGCCAAATCATCCGCGAAAACGTCTTTACCTTCATCAACGATGTCCTCTTTGTCCTCGGCATCGCCCTGATTATCGTCGGTCGCCCACTCGACGCGCTGGTGTCGGTGGGGGTGATTATGATTAACATCATAGTTAGCATCGCGCAAGAGGTGCGGGCCAAGCGCAGCCTCGACCATATCGCGCTGCTCACCCGCCCCAAAGCCACGGTGATGCGCGAGGGGGCGGAGCGCAACGTCAACCTACAGGAGCTAGTGGTCGGTGATGTGCTGAAGATAGGCGCGGGCGACCAAGTGGTGCTGGATGGCACGGTGCTGGACGGCAAAGCCCAACTCGACGAGTCGCAACTCACCGGCGAGTCCGACCTGATTGGCAAGCGGGCGGGGGATACGCTCTATTCGGGCAGCTTCTGCGGCAGCGGCAGCCTGTATTATCGCGCCGACAAGGTGGGTAGTGCCAGCCTTGCCAACCAGATTACCAGCGGGGCGCGGGGTTTTCGGCGGGTGCTAACCCCCTTGCAGAGCCAAATCAACCTCGTGGTGCGTATCATCCTGCTCATCGTCATCTACCTGCAACTGCTGCTCTCGCTCGATGCGCTGGTCAAGCAGATACGCTTTGCCGACGCAGTGGGCAACGCCACCGTGCTGGCCGGGCTGGTGCCCAACGGCCTGTTCCTCTCGATTGCGGTCGCCTACGCCCTCGGTGCGCTGCGGATTGTCCGCTTCGGGGCGTTGGTGCAGCAGTCCAACGCGGTCGAATCGCTGAGTAACGTAGATGTGCTGTGTCTGGACAAGACCGGCACTCTGACTGCCAATCGGCTGAAGTTGGACGACCTACACCCCCTCAGTGGGGACAAGGATAAGCTGGTCGCTATCCTCGGCGTGATGGCGGCTAGCGCGGCCACCCACAACAAGACCAGCGAGGCGATTATCGCCGCCTATCCCGCCCCGGCGCGGGCGACGACCGGCGATGTGCCCTTCTCCTCGGCGCGAAAGTGGAGCGCGGTGGCCTTCGCCCCCCAAGCGGGCGATGACCTTGCCGGTGTCTATGCGATTGGCGCACCGGAGTTCATCCGCCCCTATCTGGCTGCCGAGGCCGATTGGGGGGCGATTGCGGTGCAGACCAAGCCGCTGACCGACCAAGGTCTGCGGGTGCTGCTGGTGGCTCATCAGCCCGATGCCACCACGCTGGAGGATGCGGGCGACGAGTCCAAGCTGTCACAAGCGATGCAGCCGCTAGGCTTGATTAGCCTCAGCGATGAGCTACGGGCCGAGGCGCGGGAGACCCTCAGCCAGTTCGCCGCGCTGGGGGTGAGGCCGAAGATAATCTCCGGCCACAATCCCGAAACGGTGGCGGCCTTGGCGAAGCAGGCGGGGTTGGGGCCGGACATCACCCTCGTCTCCGGCCCCGATTTGGCGCAGATGAGCGAGGCCGAGTTCGCCCTTGCTGCCAAGAACACCACCATCTTTGGCCGTATCACCCCGCAGCAGAAGGAGCGGCTGGTGGACGCGCTCCGCGCTCAGGGTCATTACGTGGCGATGATTGGCGATGGGGTCAATGACGTGCTGTCGCTGAAGAAGTCGCACCTCGGCGTGGCGATGGAGAGCGGCAGCCAAGCGACCCGCAGCGTGGCGGACATCGTGTTGGTCAACGACTCGTTCGCCGCCCTGCTCCCCGCCCTGCGCGAGGGCCAGCGCATCCTCAACGGGATGCAGGACATCGTCAAGTTGTTCCTCTGCCGCATCAGCACGGTCGCGCTGCTGATTATCTCGTCGCTGGTGATTGGCTACTTCCCCATCTCGCTGCGTAACGGCTCGGTCATCACTCTGCTGACCGTCGGCATCCCCGCGATAATGCTGGCAATCTGGGCGCAACCGGCTAAGGTGGAGGGCAGCCTGATTAGCCGTCTCGCCCACTTTGTCATCCCCGCCGCAGTGCTTACTAGCCTGATTGGGCTGCTCATCTTCTACATCGCGCTCGACATTCGCTCGAAGCAGCTAGTGCAGGACGCTTTCGGCGGCAAGGCGGCCACCCCGGAGCAGATTGACCTGCTGCTGCGCCGCTCGGCGGATGTGCTGTTGCCCATCCCCCAAACCGTGCTGGCGAGCTTCCTCGTGTTCGCGGGGCTATTCCTCGTCATCTTCGTCGAGCCGCCCACCGCGTGGTGGACCGGTGGCGATGTGCTGACCAGTGACCAGAAACCGGCCATATTGGCGGTGGGGCTGATGCTAGTGTTCGTCCTCATCTCGCTCATCGCCCCGCTGCGCCAATTGTTCTCGCTAGAGCCGCTGGACTGGCAATATCTCGCCCTCGTGGCAGCCGCAGTGCCGGTCTGGTTGCTGCTGGTGCGTCTGTTCTGGCGGCACAACCTGCTGGCTCGCTTTGTGGGAGTGAAGTAATTTTATCCCTATCTTTGCACCAATGATGAAGAACCACCAGCCAACGGAGTTCAACGGACAAATGCTACCAACCTAATCCGTTTATCCGTTTCCCCAATCCGTTGGCTGGCAATCCTTGCTCATAAGTGTAAAGATAGTGTATTGCGTATTGCTGTGAATTGTGCTATAATATCTTAAATAACTTATTCTTCTTTCTCATCCCCAGACCTATGTGTTGAGAGGTCATATAGGCCAAATATAGATACATCCCAAGAAAGTATAATGAGATGAAAGCTAAACGATGGTTTTCTCTGCTGGCACTTCTGTTTGTGGGGTTGCTGCTATCTTGTGGTGGTGTGCCGCCCTCAGCTGCTCCTGCTGTAGCACTAACGAATACACCTCTTCCTCTACCTACCGCTATTGGTTCGCCCTCGTACCCTAGCCCCCAGCCGTCGCAGGAAGTTGTCCTCAGTCCCATTCGGACTACAGTGGCGACAGCAATTGTCCCCAGCAGCAAAATCAACAAAGACCTCACTCAAATTATCAATACTAGCTCTGATAATACTCAAATCACGTTCTATGCGGTGCTAACTGAGCAGTCAGTCTTCAATGATAACATTAGCAACTTGAGTCCTTCTCAGAAGGGCGATTATATTCTTCGTAAGGATAAGGAAGTTGCTGACCGAACCCAGCCTGCGGTGGAGAAGGCACTGATTGAGCTAAAGCGTGAAGGAGCGGTCATCGAGTACAAAGCGATTAGCATTCCTAATTGCTTCCTTGTGGTTGGTACAACTCACGCGATCGAGATATTGGCTGCACGTAACGATGTTCAATCCTTGCAGCCTACTTATGAGATCCATATTCCTGAGCTAACGCAAGATCCATCACAATCCTTGCAGCCTACTTATGAGATCCATATTCCTGAGCTAACGCAAGCTCCATCACAATCCAATGCTGTCCATGTAG
>JBBSEE010000053.1:0-9304 GCA_038239995.1 Chloroflexia bacterium
ATCGCCGAGCGCGAGCTGGCGCTAATTTGCCCTTCCCTTGGCGGAGCCTGTGTTGCCCACATCAAGATAATTCTACCAGCAAAGTCGATAATTGCGATCCAACCCAATAGCGACGGTAGGAGTTAGCGCACCCGACGCAGTGTGAACAGCCTTCAATCTGCTTCGAACCATCGGTATCAAGGCTCCGTCAAGGCCCGCCAACTCCGATTCTATCACTGCTGGCTACTTGTAGGGAGGGCAAAGCACCACCTCTCCCCAGGCAACGCCAGAGCTACCACCCAACAATGATGATTGGCTACATAAGGAACAGCTAGTGTTCCCCGACTGGATGACGAATGCAGTGTGGTGGTGGCAACCAGAAGTGCAAGTGACGCTCGAAGAGCCTCTTCACAGCTTCAAAACCGCTGGTGGGGTGCAGCTTGCCGCGTCGATGATTGATAACTTCTTGCAGCTGGTTTCAGAGCGAGAACTCACGATACCTACACCAGAGTAGCTCCCTCAGAGAGATAGAACGCGACAAGTTACTCTAACCTTACAGAGCAGCAACCCGAAATTCGCCATCGAGGGTAGATGAGGGCGTGGCGGCGCACAGAACCCTGAAGGCACAGGTGTAATGCCAAATGTATCTGGGGAGCAGCCAAAGATGACAAAGAGCGAACTAAACGCAGCTGATAGTAGAGGTAGTGTCAGGCGCGGCACGACCGCGCTTCAGGCCGCCCTTGTATCGCACACCCTGCTGCTCGATGACACTTTGTCCGATCTGGGCTACCGCGCCTATGCTATGCTGGTCACCTATGCCAAAATGCACGGCCCCAAGGCGATAAAGGGTGAACAAGACGAATATTACCTGTACCCTGGGCAGAAGGTAATGGCTCGTGATTGGGGTGTCAATGAACGCACTACCCTCCGCGCAATGAACTACCTTCGTGGCCTACACAACGACAAGTGCGCGAACTTTGCAGATAAAAGCCTGCCCTGCTCCTGTGGCGAGGCATACCGCTATCCGCTAATCGAGACTCAGTACAGCGGAGCGCTGGGGCAGGCCATGCTAATTAAGTTTCTGGAACTAGATAAGGATGAGGAGAGCAGCGTAAATGGCACGATTGTCTACGAGGCAGGGGAGTACAGGGGTTTCAGCCTTATCCCCGCAGCAATCGTGTTTAATCCCGGCATACCCAACGGCGCGGTTCGGCTATGGGCCGCCGTGCAGAAACTGGGCAGCGGTGGCGAAACCGCATATCCCAAGCTAGAAACCATCGCCCGCGAACTTAGTATCAGCGTTCATACGGTGGAAAATCGCCTTGAGGTGCTAAGGGAACAGGCCGCGCTGCACTTCATGCAGCGTGGGCTACACCAAACGCTCCTCTACGTTTTCCCTAGTGCCGAGCATATCTGCAACTTGCAGTGGGGTGCGATAGTGACCGGGCTGCGGTACTACGATTTGCTCAGGGCGGGCAGGATTAGCGAGAACGGCGAGGGGTTGGCAAGGGTCATTGCTGAGGT
This sequence comes from Chloroflexia bacterium, assembly GCA_038239995.1. Classification (GTDB taxonomy): domain Bacteria; phylum Chloroflexota; class Chloroflexia; order QHBQ01; family QHBQ01; genus QHBQ01. Next base: position 1,504 of record JBBSEE010000053.1, read on the forward strand.
ACTGGGAGTATATCGCGAATTGCTGGCGGCCGGTAGGGTAAGCGTAGGCGACACCGACGCAATGATGAAAGCTTATAGCAGGCTGCTCCTGGAGAGAAAAATAGATAATGGTGATGTCAACCTTGTGCAAGCCATCGCTAATGAAATGCTGAACGAGAAGGTGAGTGGTAGAGCGCATGGATCGCTTATGACAAAACCTGAAACTCAGAACCCGCCAATAGCTGAAACTCAGCGGCAGCCAAACGCCAAAAGCTGCAAATCAGACCCGCCAAATATTGAAACTCAGGAACCGCCAAAAGGTGAAAATCAGTACCCGCCAATAGCTGAAACTCAGTACCCGACAGAAAATGAAGCTCATTCAGTGAACGCGACAAAACCTGAAACTCAGAACCCGACAGAAGTTGCAAACAAGTATGTTCCGATCAGTTCTGTTTTGTTGGTTGGTGATCAGGGTATTCAGAACGAGGACAACGCTAACCGCGAAGAGCTACCAGCTTGGATAAGCGATCTGGCCGACATGATCACCCAGGAATTCAGGGACGTAAACAACCAAGCTGGCAACCGAGCTACCCTGAGGGGCATACATAATCAGTACAAAGGGCAAATACCCGTCTGCTTGTTGGTTGCGGTCGGTTCGTTTACATCTAGGTTGTCGTTCGACCAGTACACACTGGCCGGAGTGCGGTAAGCTAGCGACTGGTGCGGTCGGCTTTCGTTGTAGAACTTGATGTAATCGCCCACGCGCCGTCGCACCTCGGCGGGGTTGCGATACTCGTTCAGGTACACCTCCTCATACTTGATGCTGCGCCATAGCCGCTCAGTAAAGACGTTGTCTATGGCCCGCCCTTTACCATCCATGCTGATTTGCACGCCTTGCGCCTTAAGCAAATCCAGATACTGTGGGCTGGTGAAGTGGCTGCCCTGGTCACTGTTGAAGATGTCGGGACGGGCCACCAAGAGCGCATTGGCTACCGCACTAGTCACTAGCGGCTGGGCCAGGCTCTGCTCTAGCTGCCAGCTTATCACATAGCGGCTGTACCAGTCAATCACCGCCGCCAGATACAACCAGCCATTAGGCTGTGGGATGTAGGTGATGTCGATGCCCCAGATGTGGTTGGGATAGCGGGCCGCGACCCCGCCAAGTAGGTAAGGGTACACTTGCTCATCGTGTCGCCGCCGCGATAGATTGGGCTTGGGGCGAACCCCTTGCAGCCCCAGCTGCTGCATTAGCCGTTGTACCCGTTTGTGGTTGACCACAATGCCCTGTTGCTTGAGCGTGACGGTGATACGGCGTACCCCATAGAAGGGGTGCTGGGCATAGATGTGGTTAATGTGCTGGCAAAGCTCGGCTTCGTCATCGGGTACTTTAGCTTGGTAGTAAAGAGCATTGCGGCTGAGGCTGAGAAGGCGGGCTTGGCTTCGCAGCGATAGCCCCACACCACCACTTTTTTCTACCAGGGCGCGGCGTTGGTCAATGCTCAAGCACTCGTCCAGCTCTTTTTTTGACCCAATCAAGCTGGGTGGTGAGCTTGCCGATTTGGGCATAGAGCTGTTCAAGTTGCTGCTCATGCTGGGCTTGCAGGGTGGCGAGTTGTTTAGCCGAATGGTCAGAGAAGCCCGCTTTGCCGCTGGCGAGGAACTGGTCGCGCCAGCGGTAGATTAGCTGGGGGTGAAGCTGGTAGTCGGAGGCGATTTGGTTGACGGAGCGTTGCTCCTTCAGCACTTCCAGTACCACTTCCAGCTTGAACTCATCGGTGTATTGTTTCTTCATGGACTTATTTTATCTTATTTTTGGCTTCTTGGTGGTCTCATTTTTGGGGTACATCTCATAGCTTTACCGGCAAGTAGATAAAGCCCGAACCTGTGAACATCGCCGCGACCGCAATCAGCGCAGATACTGGCGCAATCAAGCATAGGCCGATCAGGAGGAAATCTAGCGAAAATCTGTTGAGAACGGTTCCCGTAAGACCGTAGATGATAATGACCGCAGCGTAGATTATGCCATTGAGGGCCGGGGTAAATAGCTCGGCATCACTGCCCTCCTCGGCGTAAACAGTGATGCTCGGATGGGTAAGCAGCTTGAACCACTTAGCGAAGATGTTGGATGAGGGGGGATTGACAGGGTAGTGCGGCCAATTAAATCCCCGCCCCACCGAAGCACTTTTAGCTGGGGTGGGGGCGGGGTTAGGGTTTTCCGAACGGTATTCTTGCGACATAATTGTGAACCTCCTTACCTGCTTGTATAGCCTTTATGCTCAATCATATTATAACGCCAATTGCATCGCTTGACAATGCCATTTTGCCATCAATTTCCGACCAAAATAGTTGGCTGGGCGTGATAAATCACGCCCCTACAATGTTCATCTGATGTAGGGGCGCAATTCATTGCGCCCTCGTGCCCTGTATCGTGGCTATTGCGTTCACTCCTTCTTTGTGCTACAATCTAGCCCAGCAGTCAAAGGCAAGAGGTGGCAATCAGGGCTTGATTTAGGTTCGCACCACAAGGTAATCGCATCACCGCAGGCGCATCCCAACCCCGGCAGACCCCACTTTGCTGCTTAGATCATCGGTTAGGAACAACACTTCAACAAGGAGGTTGAGCAAAGTGGGTTTCGAGGATAGGACACTGCCATGCCGCGAGTGCGGCGCAAGTTTCGTGTGGACTGCGGGAGAGCAGTCCTTCTACCAAGAGAAGGGGCTGGTCAACGAGCCGACCCGCTGCCCCGACTGCCGCGCCACCAAGCGCAAGCTACGCCACGAGAGCATCAGCGCGGGCGGCACGCGCATCCAATATCCAGTCACCTGCGCCGAGTGCGGGCGGGAGACCACTGTCCCCTTCGTGCCGCGTAGCGAAAAACCAGTCTATTGCAGCGAGTGCTTCGACCGGATGCGCTCTGGGGTTAGGGCATAAGCTAACTAGCCGAAAGGATTACCCCCTTATGGATACTGTTTCCCTGCTCCGCAACCAGCTACAGGCCACCTACCGCCTGCTGGACAATACCATCGCCGATGTCAGCCTCGAACAGGCGCATTGGCTGCCACCCGGCCTCGCCAACCCGATTGGGGCGTGCTACGCCCATGTGGTGATTGCCACCGACGCGATTATGAGCGCAATGATAATGCACACCGCCCCACTGATGGCAGGCGCGTGGGCAGGGCGCACCGGGGCTAGCGAGCCAATGCCGGTCAGGGAGGATTATGCGACCGGCTACGCCGCATGGACCCGCCGCGTGCAAGTGGATTTGCCCGCGATGCGCCAGTTTGCCAACGCAGTCTACGCCGCCGCCGACCAATTCCTCGCCACTCTTACCCCCGACGCACTGGACCAGACGGTTGACCTCAGCGCGTTGGGGCAAGGTCAAGTGTCGCTCGGCATGGTCCTTAGCCGCCAGATTATCGGCCACATCGAGCAGATGTGCGGGGAGATTTCCTGCCTCAAGGGGTTGCAAGGGGCCACCGGCTATCGGTATAGCTAACCCTGCTCCGCCCTGATGTAGGTGGAATCAAGAATAGGGGCGCATCTTCGCGGATGCGCCCCCCTTGTTTGGTGTGTATTAGCTAACAGTATAGCTGAATCATGTTTCGCGGGTAGAAGTGGCGATGGGTTCAGCAGTGGTACTCTGCCTCGCCTGCCCCCCCCGCCATCAGCAAGCCGAGGTACTCGCGGGTGGCCTCGGCGCGGGGGACAATCGCCACCACCTTGCCCTTGTACATCACCGCGATACGGTCGGCGAGGCTGAGGATTTCGTCAAGCTCGGCACTGACCAGCAGCACCGCGGTGCCCTTGTCCCGCTCCTGCACGATGGTGCGATGGATGAACTCGATACTGCCCACATCTAGCCCGCGCGTGGGCTGGGCGGCAATCAGCAACTGATTGTCACGCGACAGTTCGCGGGCAACCACCACCTTCTGCTGATTGCCCCCCGACAAGTTGCGGGCGGGCGAGTAAATGCTGGGGGTGCGGATGTCGAACTCCTTGACCAACCGCGTGGCGTTGTCCCTAATCGCCTGCTCCACAATGTTTATCCCCCGCGCGAAGGGCGGCTCGAAGTAGGTTGCCAGCACCAAATTGTCGGCAATCGGATAGCTGAGGACGAGGCCGTACTTCTGCCGGTCCTCCGGCACGTGGGCCACCCCATGCACGGTGATGAAGCGGGGCGATTTGCCCACGATGCTAACCCCACCAATGGTTACGCTGCCCCCCTCGATGGGGCGCAGGCCGGTAAGGGCCTCGGCCAACTCGGTCTGCCCATTGCCCTCGACCCCGGCCACCCCCACGATTTCGCCCGCGTGTACCTCTAGGTCTATCTCGTTGACCGCGAACAGGATGTCCGCCGCTGCGCTCACCCCTTTGTCCCGCCGCACCTTCATCCCCTGTATCGCCAGCACCACTGCGCCGGGGTGGGCGGGGGCTTTCTCGATGTTGAGGATGACGCTGCGCCCCACCATCATCGAAGCCAGTTCCGCTTCGGTCGCGGTACGCGGGTCGGCCTGCCCCGCCACCTTCCCCCGCCGCAGCACCGTAATCGTGTCGCTGATGGCTAGCACTTCCTTCAGCTTGTGGGTAATGAAGATGAGCGACTTGCCCTGCGCCGCCAACCCGCGCATAATCACGAACAGGTCGTTGGCCTCTTGCGGGGTCAACACTGCGGTCGGCTCGTCGAGGATTAGCACCTCGGCGTTGCGGTAGAAGGCCTTGAGTATCTCCACCCGCTGCTGGATGCCCACCGACAGGTTGCTGACCCGCGCTTTGGGGTTGACGAACAGGCCATATTGCTTGGATATATCGTTGATGCGCTGCTCCGCCGCCGCGCGATTGAGCAGGAAGGGGCCGCGCAAGCTCTCGTTGCCCAACATGATATTCTCAGCCACGGTGAAGGGGGGCACCAGCTTGAAGTGTTGGTGTATCATCCCGATGCCCGCGCTAATCGCGTCGTGGGGGCTGCTGAACTTCACCACCTTGCCACCCAGCACGATTTCGCCCTCATCCGGCTGGTACAGGCCGTAGAGGATGTTCATCAGGGTGCTTTTGCCCGCGCCGTTCTCCCCCAGCAGCGCGTGTATCTCGCCGCGCCGCAGTTGGAAGTCAATATGGTCATTCGCCACCACGCCGGGGAAGCGTTTGGTGATGCCGCGCAGTTCAAGGGTCAGGTCGGCCATAACTTACCCTTCTCGTAGACTTGTCCGTCCGCCGCGGGAGCCACCGCGCGGCCAATAAACCCGGCCAGCACCAGTATGGTGATGATATACGGCAACATCACCAGCACGTCCTTGCTGATGCCAAACTTGCAGGTGTCGCTGGATTGCTGCAATAGCTGGAAGGTGATGCCCAGCCCCTGCGACAGCCCGAACAGTAGCGATGCCCCCCACAAACCCAGCGGGGTCCACTTACCAAAGATGAGGGCGGCGAGGGCGATGAACCCGCTCCCCTTAGTCATATCCGTCTCAAACGTGCCAGTGGATTCGAGGGTGAAATATGCCCCCGCCAGCCCCGCAATCGCCCCGCCAATCAGCACATTGGCATAGCGCATGAAGTAGACGTTGATGCCCACCGTGTCCGCCGCCGCTGGGTTCTCGCCCACCGCCCGCGTGCGTAGCCCCCAGCGGGTGAAGTACATCACGTAGAAGCTGACCAACACCAGCACCATCGCCAGCCACGTAATCGGCGGCTGCACGAACAGGCGGCTGAGTACCGGGCCGGTGATATTGTGGTCGGAGAGCAAGGGGAAGCCCAGCTTGGGCAAGGTCACGGCGGAGGGGATGGAGCCGCTGTCCACGAACAAGCGGTTCAAGTAGCCGGTCAAACCCACCGCAAGGATGTTCACCACCGTGCCGCTGATAATCTGGTCTACCTTGAAGCGAATTGACAGCAGTGCGTGCAGGGCGGACATCAGCACCGCACTGAGCGACGCACCTACGATGCCGAGCCATGGGTTCTGGGTATACGAGCCGACGATGAAGCCGGTGAAGGCCGAGGTAATCATCAGCCCCTCGATGCCGATGTTCACCACCCCGGCGCGTTCGCAGAACAGGCCGCAGAGGGCACCGAGGGTGAGCGGGGCGGCAAATTGCAGGGTGTTGGAGAGCAGATTGACCAGCACGATGAAGAAGTCTTGGTCGCAGATTTGCATCGGCTCAACCTCCCCATCCGCGCGTCAGCACTACCTTCTCCTCGCCGCGACTGCGGACGCGGTAGATGTAGCGCACGATTTCGTCGGCGGCCACGAACAAGAGGATGAGGCCCTGAATGATGGAGATTACGTCAATAGGGGTGCCAGCAGCGAATTGCATCCCGCTTGCGCCGCTCTTGAGTGCGCCTAGCAAGAAGGCGGCGGCGACCACCCCGGCGGGGCTGCTCTTGCCCAGCAACGCGACCGAGATCGCGTCGAAACCGTAGCCCTTGCTGAAGCCTTGACTGTGGTAGAAGTTCACCCCCGTGACTTCCACCGCCCCCGCTAGCCCCCCCAGCAGCCCGCTGAGGGCCATGGCAAGCACGATGCTGCGCTTCACGCTAATTCCCGCGTACCGCGCGGCGTTGGCATTCGCCCCCACGGTGCGTAGCTCGAAGCCGCTGACCGTGCGCCACAGCAGCCAGTAGACCGCCGCCGCCGCCAGTATCGCCAGCACGGTGCCGAGGTGGATGGGGTGATGGCCGCTGCCAACTTGCACGAGGGGCAACAGGTGCGCGTCGGCGGCGATTGCGGGGGTACGCACCGTGCCCCCGCCCGGTTTGACTGCGTTGACCACCACCGACACAATCTGTATTGCGATGTAGTTGAGCATAATCGTGGTGATGACTTCGTGTGCGCCAGTCTGAGCCTTGAGCAGGCCGGGGATGCCGCCCCAGATGGCTCCCGCCAGACACCCAGCCAGCAACGCGAGGGGGACATGGATAAGTGGGCTGAGGCTAGCGAGGGCGGGGCTGAAACCGACCGCTGCTGCCGCCAGTGAGCCGAGTGCGATTTGCCCTTCCACCCCGATGTTGAACAATCCCGTGCGGAAGCCGAGCGCGACCGCTAGCCCACCGAAGATGTAGGGCGTAGCCGCCACCACCGTGTCGGAGATGTTGTTGAACGAGCCGAACGCCCCGTCCCACAGCCCCCCATAAGCGCGTAGCACTAGTTCAAACGGTGATATGTTGTGTAGAGGGCTAGTCGGAGGAGGTGGGGAGACGATGCTGGAGATGAAGATGACCACTGCGCCAATCAGCAGCGCGGTCAGCACCGCCAGCCCCGGCACCAGCAGGCTACGCAGCGCGGTCAGTATCCGCGCCCCCATCGGCTGGCCGGGCGGCATGGTCGCAGCAGTGGCTGTGGCAGCAAGCTGATTGTCTACCCCGGCGGTCAGGCCACGCGAAGGTTCGGTCGCGTCCTCGGCGACTGGGGTGGTGGGGACAAGGCTGGGCTTATCGTCCAAAACGGTGTCTATCTCCTGTACAACAGATTCGCATCGTGGATGACCAATAAGGCTGATTGCGTCAGGTGCAACTATATTGCCCCGCGTCGCTATTATAGCACACCCGCCGCCAATGCAAATCACCCCACCGCCGGGGTGGGGTGACTTGGGTAACAGGCAAGGGGCGAACTGTAATTCGCCGCTAGCGAGATGTTAGTTACTTGGGCTTGACCGGGGCTACGCCAGTCTTGAGCGTGCCGTCGGTGAGGCCCTTGGTGATGGTGTCCAGCTTGGTCTTGACATCGGCGGGCACCTTGCTGTCGAGGTCGTGGAAGGGGGCGAGGCCCACCTTGCCGGTGAAGTTCGCCCCCGGTGCCTTCTTCTGTGCGGCCATGGTTACTAGGTC
>JBBSEE010000054.1:0-9268 GCA_038239995.1 Chloroflexia bacterium
AAATATGGCGGCCACTTCCTCTGCCGAAACCTTGCTCTTGCTCTCGCGCTGCAACCAGTCGCTAACTTGGCGTTGCAGGGCCTCACTGATAGGTTCGCCGTTCAGCCCCCGTTCCACGATGTCGGTGGCAAAACGTTCGCCTGTATCCTCGTCGCTGTCCATATCGAAGGTGTGATGTATATCGCGCATGAAGTGCTGGTCGGGTATTGCCTTCAGCGCGGCGATGACCGCGGCGGCATCGCGGGACGGAGCGAGTTGGTGGACTATCTGCAAGGGGAGCAACAGCAGATAGCTGAGTTCGCCGCTAAAGAACTCCTTCAGCGCGGCGCGACCCTCTGGCGACATCCGCCCGCGTACCCCCGCCGCCCATGGCGCGGGCAGCCCAAACTGGCGGGGACGGTGCAGCACATAGGCACTGACCAGCAGGTCGTAGCCAGTGCCTATCTCCCAGTTAATCTCGCCGCTGAAGTTGTTGCCTTGCTCGTCCACATCGGCCTCGCTTAGATGATTGTCTAAGTCGGAAGTATAAGCGTAACGCGGCTTATTGTCAAGTCGGCGCAAACACGAAACCGAACAGCGCGTGCGCCAAACCTAACCTTCTGGGGGATGAAGGGTGGGCGGCAATGCAAGCGTCATTCGGTTCGTGCGTCTCTACGCAGTCTTCTGCCTTCGACTGGCCGGAAGCAGCGGGGTTAATCGCCATCCCAGCCCCTCTATTATAGCGCGGAGTTGCGGCCCGCGCAATAGAACAGAGCTTCAATTTGTCAATGTTTCGCCGATTATTGCTTGACGCTGCCCATGCCCCTGCGCTACAATCAGCCGGTATGATACTGACACGCCGAGCCGCATATGCCTAAGCCGCTGTGGAAGCGAGCAGCGGGCAAGCTACGCCGCCCACTGGTCGCGCTGCGCTTCCGCCTGGTACACCGCCGCAAGCTGGCCCGCGCCGACTTGACTTGGATAGTGGGGCGGCCCTTCATCGTGCTGCCCGAAGTGTTCCACCCCGCTCTGTTCGACACCAGCGACTTTGCCGCCACCACCCTTGCCCACTATGTCCCTCAACTTGCCGCCGAACTGGGCCATCCACTTGCTGCCCTCGACCTCGGTTGTGGCTCCGGGGTGCTGGGCATCAGCGCGGCGGTGAGTGGCAAACTGGCTTCGCTGCTCGCCACCGACCTCAACCCCCATGCGGTGCGTTGCGCCACTATCAATGCACTGCTCAATGGGGTTGACCACCTTACCGAGGCGCGTGAGGGTGATTTGTTCGCCCCAGTTGGCGACCAGCGGTTTGACCTCATCATCTACAGCCCACCCTACTTTGCGGGGGAGGCGCACACATGGCTGGAACGCGCCTTCCGCTCCGGCCCCCGCTACGAGGTGATGCAACGCTTCTTCGCCGCCTTCGATGCCCACGCCCAGCCCGATGCTCGTCTCTTCCTCGTCCTCTCCTCCCGCGCCCCGCTCGGCCAAATCCACGCATGGCTGACCGCAGTGGGTTGGGATTGGCGCGAAATCGCCCGCCGCGACTTGTGGTATGAGGACATCATCCTGATGGCAGCGCGACGAACCTCTGATTAGCTTACCTTTGGCACATATATTGCCTTACCTGCCTTTGTAGAAGGTGATTTGCACAGCAAACGTTATGCCACAACTTGCCATTTGCGCCACTGCGTGGTAGAATCAGTCAGTACAGTTGTCATGTTATGGGGCAGCAATATAGTCGGAAAGAGGACGAACGGGATGGACCTTTCCAATGATATGAGTATGGAGCTGAACACCAGCATGAGGGTGTCGCCCACCCTGATTGCGGTGAATCAGATTCTCGCGCTGTCATCAATGGAGTTGCAGCAGCTAATCAAAGAAGAGGTGGAGCAGAACCCCGCGCTGGAACTGAATGAGAAGCACACCTGCCCCACCTGCGGCGAAGCCACCCATAACGGCTTCTGCCCCCACTGTGAGAAGCGCACCGTCACCCCCCAATCCGAAGCCGACCTCAGCGACTTCAGCGGCTACCGCGATTACGACCCCTACATCATGGGCAACGGCAGTACCAGCAGCTACAATGATGATGAGGAGTTCGACCCTATCACCCTTGTGGCTGCCGAAGCCGGGGTGCTAGAGCGGCTGCAAAGCGACCTCTATGCCACCCTGCCCCGCGAACATCGCCCGATTATAGATTTCCTGCTCGGCAGCCTCGACAATCGGGGCTTCCTATCCGTCACCGTCAGCGAGGCCGCAGGTGCGGTAGGCGTATCGGCGGAAACGGTGGAGCAGGTGTTGGCCCAGCTACAGCGGCTCGGCCCGCCGGGGGTGGGGGCGCGGGATGTGCGCGAGTGCTTGCTGTTGCAGCTCGACTATATCGCGGAATTGGCCGAAGGGATGGAGCAGCCACCCGCCGCGCTCAATCCCCTCGTCCGCCGCATCCTCGAAGATTACCTTACCGAGTTGGGCGAACACAAATATGGCTACATTGCCCAGAAGCTAGGGGTCAGCAACGAAGCGGTGGCCGCGGCCCGCGACATCATCAAGGAGCATCTCACCCCCTACCCCGTGATAGACGCTGCCGACATTCAGAGTTGGGGTAGCCGCAGCAAGGCTCAGTACGTGCAGCCCGATGTCATCATCCGTGAGGCGGAAGGGGAGTTGCAGGTCGAAGTTATCGAATCGCAACGCTTCTTCCTGCAGGTCAACCCCCTCTATAGCAAGCTATCCACCGAGCTACGCGGCCAGAACAAGAACTTCTCCGAGGAGGAGAAGAAGCACGTGCAGCAGTATGTCTCCCGCGCCCGAATGTTCATGTCCAACGTCAACCAACGCCGCGAAACGGTGGGCAAGATTGCGCGTTGCCTCGTGCAGTGTCAAGAGGACTTCATCCGTCATGGGGTACGCTCACTCAAGCCACTCACCCGCGCGATGGTGGCGGAGATGACCAGCCTGCACGAATCCACCGTCAGCCGCGCCACCGCTGGCAAGTTCGTGATGCTGCCTAACCGTCAAGTGATTCCCTTCAGCGATTTCTTCACCGCCAGCCTCAGCACCCGCGATGTAATCAAGGAGATAATTGCCAAGGAGATGCAGAGCGGCAAGGCCCTCACCGACCGCGAGATAGTGCAGCGGCTGAAGCGCGAGGGCATCCGCGTCGCCCGTCGCACCGTTGCCAAGTATCGTAGCCAGATGGGTATCCTGCCCAGCACACTGCGGTAGGGGAGTCTAGCATCAAGAAGGTAGCATCAAGTGGGGCGTATCCCGAAAGATACGCCCCACTCTTGATTCCACCTTCTACCTTCTACCTTCATCAGGGTGTGGTTACGCCCTTGTAGACAATCTGGCACATCTGGTCGCGCTGGATGTTGTTGTTTGGCCTAAAAGTGCCGTCGGGGAAACCGTTGACTACGTTCTTGGCGTGGGCGGTTTCGATGTATAGGTAGAAGACGTTGCTAGGCGGCACATCGGAGTAAGTCTGGCCGCCGCCGATAGGGGTGATTAGGGCGTAGTGGGCCGCGCTGACCACCAGCTTGGTGACTTGCCCGCGCGTGATGGCAAGGTTGGGCAAGTAGCAGGGGAATACTGCCCCCGCGGCTTGGCATTGTGCCTGCGTGAACCCGCTGAGGATACCGGCGTGGAAGCCCGCTTCGATGTAGGCGAAGGCGAAGTAGCCGGTACCCACATCGTTGAAGTCGGGTGCGCCAGTGGGGGTATAAGGCGGGATGCCGAAGCCCAGCACCACCACCTTAGCGAACTGAGCGCGGGTGGCGGTGCCGCTCGGCCCGAAGTGGCTGGGGTCAATGCCATTGACTACCCCGCGGCAATACAGGTAGTGGATAGCGAAGTAGAAGGTATTGCCGTTGATGTCCACGAACGGGTTGGGGCAGTCGGTCGGGGTTAGCGTCGGCGTGTTGGTCGGGCCAACCGGCGTATTGGTCGGCGTGTTGGTGGCAACCAGCGGCGTATTGGTCGGCGTGTTGGTGGGGCCGACTGGGGTATGGGTGGGTGTGCTAGTGGGTCCGACCGGGGTATTGGTGGGCGTGTTGGTAGGCGGAAGTGGCGTGTTGGTGGGCGTGTTGGTAGTAGGCGGTGGCGTAAAGGTGCGGGTGGGGGTATTGGTGGGGCCGCTGGGTGTATTGGTGGCGGTAGGGGTGCCAGTGGCGAGGCTGGGCAAGGTGAAGGCGGTAATCATGCCGTTTTCGTCGGTGATGTAAGCCACCCCATTGACCACGATGGGGCTTTCCCAGTGGATGCCACCAATCGCCCCGCTCCACACGGGGCTGCCTGTGGTGGGGTTGAGCGCGTGCAGGCTATTGTTGCTGGCGTAGTATAGCACCCCATTAGCGACCAGCGGAGACGAGCCGCCCGGCCCATGACTCCAGCGCATCCTTAGCCCTGGCACCGTGCCAGTGAACACCATTTGGTAGCCTGCCACCCCGTTGTAGCCGGTGATGAACAGCCAACTGGTGTTGTCCGTCGGGTTCACCCACGTGGCGGGGGTGGGCAGCACTGCGCCGCCGAAGGATAGCGACTGAATCTGGATTTCGTTGCCCAGTTGCCCCGGCCCGCCCGGCCCGCTAAGGGCATCGAGGTTGAGCAGGCGCAACTGCCCATCCTTGCCCGACATTGCGGCCACGTGCTGGTAGGTGCTGGTGATGGGCACCGACAGGATGGCGGGGCTGGTGCTGCCGATGTCGAGGTCTTGTTGGTTCAGATATACATAGTTGACCGGCGTGTAGCTGTCCAGCGGCTTACCGTTCAGTCCCGTGCCGTCGGGGTTGAGGGAGAACACGCTGTCCGCCCACTCGTGGCCGCCCACATTGCCGGTGAAGTCGCCATTGCCGGTGGTGGCGTAAATCTTGTCGGTGGCGGGGTTGTAGACGATACCGGGCCGCGCCCAGATCGCGTTCTGCACATGGCCGACGCAATCGTTGCTGGCGTTGCCGTTTTCGATGAAGTGGGTAGTGGACATACTGCAAGCCGCGTTGAATACGGCCTGTGCGCCAGTGTTCAAGTTGATGGTGGTAACATGGCCTTGATAATCGCCCCCGTCGCCGGGGTAGCCGCCATTTGCCATGTACAGGCGGGGGATGCCGTCGTTGGCGGTGGCGATAGCGATGGCCGACGAACCCTTCTCCACATCGGGCTTTAGGGTGGCGGTCTCCGGCCAGTTCGCGTCTATGGTTTCGTTGCCACTGCCCACTGCGTACTTATGCACCTTCCCCTCCAAGCCGTAGCTGTACACGTATTGCCCGTTGGGGTCAATCGCGGGCGAGGAGGTGGTGTAGCGGGGGGTAGTGGCGGGCCGCTTCACATATATCTGCTGCCCGTTGTGGGCATCGAGGGCGACCAATCGCCCCCCTTTGGTGGTGAGATACAGCAAATCGCGAGTGCCGCTCATCGGGGTGGTCACGTTGCTGAGATAGGCGGGGGCACCGTCGGCGATGTCGTTGCTGGGGAGGCTGACTTGAAACAGTTGCACGAGGGTATTGACATTGCCGAGGTTGATTTGGCTCTCTTGGGTATTGTTGCCACTGTGCTGCACATCGCCGTTGAACTGGGTCCAGTTGTAGGCGAGGGCCAGCATCGGGGTGAACACTACTAGCAGCACGACAATCGGAATCAGCTTACCACTTACGCGGTTGTTACGCATGGCTTCTCCTGCTCCTTTCGATTAAGCAAACAGACTAAGTTGGTGAGGAGTGGCGGCGGGGATGAGGGCGGCGGCTTTGACCCCCAGTAGCCGCACGGTGGGCAATCTACCGCTAGCGGGTAGCATCTCGTTCGCCCAGCGGCGGTAGCAGGCAAGGGCAGCGCGGTAGATGATGGTCATGTCGGCAGTGGGGGCGAGCAAGGTCCACTGCCTGCCGTAGACGTGGAAATCGCTGGTTCGCACCTTGATGCCCACGCACTTGGTCAGTAGCCGCTCGGCGACGAGGCTGGCAGCCACCGCCTCGGCCAGTTCGTGCAGCAACCCCGCCGCGCTGCGAAGGTCGGCGATGTGAATGTCGTCGTCGAGGGTGGTCTCATTGCTCACCGATTTGCTGTCCCGCTCGGAGATGACCTCGCGCAAGTCAATCCCTCGCGCCATATCCCTGAGCGATATACCCCAACTGCCGAACAGTTCGCGGGCGCGGGCTTCGTCGAGGGCGGCAATCTGCTCGATGCTGGTGATGCCAATCGCCTCCAGCCGCGCGGTGGTCTTCGGCCCGATGCCCCATATCTCGCTGGCAGGTAGCGGGGCGAGGAAGGCGGCCTCCTCCCCAGTGGGGACGGCGAGCAGACCGTCCGGCTTGCTCCGCCCGCTGGCTATCTTGGCGCACAGCTTGTTGCTCGCCACCCCCACGCTGAGGGTAAGGGCAGTCTGCTCGCGCACCTGCTGCTTGAAGCGGCGAGCAATCTCTACTCCGCCCTCGATGCTGCCCGCCCCCGCGCTGACATCGAGGAAGGCCTCATCGAGGGCGATAGGCTCGATTAGACTGGTGACGCGGCGAAAGATAGCGTGGATGGTGGCGCTAGCCTCATGGTAAGCGGCACGGTCGCCGGGGGTGACGATTAGGTGGGGGCAAAGTTGCTGGGCTTGGAACAGGGGCATTGCCGAGCGCACCCCGAAGGCGCGGGCCTCGTAGCTGCAACTGGACACCACCGCCCGCCGCCCGCCGAAGGCCACCGCCACCGGCTGCCCCCGCCATTCCGGATGGTCGCGCTGGGCCACGCTAGCGTAGAAAGCGTCGAGGTCGCCGTGCAATATCACCCGCTGCTGGCTATCTGTCCCTGCCTGCATCATCCGCCCCTCTCTGCCACCATTATAACATAGGCAGCAGAAAGGTAGCACCGATGTGCGTCCCCCAATCCAAAATCCAGAATCTAAAATCCAAAATCGCTAGGGTGTGGTTATCGCCTTGTACAGGATGCTGGCAAGCTCGTCGCGGCGGGTGCTGGTGTTGGGGCGGAAGCTGCCGTCGGGGTAGCCGTTGACCACGTTTTTAGCGGCGGCGGTTTCGATATAGCTGTAAGCGAAGTAGCTGGGTGGCACATCGTTGAAGGTGGGGCTGCCGGGGGTGGTAATGGTGTAGCCCGCCGCCCGCACCACGAACGCGGTAATCTCTGCGCGACTAATATCAAGGTTGGGAAGGAAGCAAGGGAAGTTCGCGCCGTGAGCTTGGCAACTCGCTTGGTTGTAGCCGCCGAAGATGCCCGCATGGAAACCCGCCTCGATGTACTGGTAGGCGAAGTAGAAGGGCAACACATCGGTGAAGTCGGGCGCACCCGGCGTGTAGGGGGCGACCCCGAAGCCCAGCACCACCATCTTGGCGAACTCGGCACGGCTGGCGGCGGCGGCGGGTGAGTAGCGACCGGGCGAGGTGCCGTTCACGATGTTGTGGCAGGCGAGATAGTAAATCGCGCCGTGGAATATGTTGTTAGGTGAGACATCGCTGAAGCTGGCGGCACAGGGCGGCTGTGCGTCAATCGTGAAGGCAGTTAGCTTGCCGTCCTCGTCGGTGATGTACAGTGCGCCGTTAGCGACCACTGGCGACTCCCAGTGGATGCCCGCAATGAGGTTGCTGCTCCATAGTTGATTGCCGCTGGTGGGGTCGAGGGCATAGATGTTGTTGTCGCTGGCATAGAACAGCACCCCATTGACCACTAGGGGCGACGAGCTACTCGGCCCATGATGCCAGCGCGGGGTTAGCTGCGGCGTATTGCCGCTGAGGGTGACTTGAATACCGGCAATGCCGCTGCCGTTGCCCACGAACAGCCACGTCGAACCGTCCGCAGGGTTCACCCATGTGGCGGGTGATGGCAGCACCTCGCCCCCTTGTGGCACGTCAATCTTCTGCAACTCGCCGCCGGTGTGCCCCACCCCTCCCTGCCCGCTCATATTGTCGAGGTTGATGAGATGTATCTTGCCCTCCTTGCCGCTCTGGGCGGCGATGTGCTGATATACGCTGCCAGCGGGGGCGTGGAGGATGACCAGGTTGGTGCTGCCGAGGTCGAGGTCTTGGTTCTGTAGCTGCTGATAGTTGGAAGGGGTGTAGCTGTCCAGCGGCTTGCCGTTGGCCCCGCTGCCGTCGGGGTTGAGCGCAAAGATGGTATCACCCCAATTGTAGCCACCCGCGTTGCCGTCGTAATCGCCGTTGCCAGTGGTCATGTAGATGCGGTCGGTGTCGGGGTCGTAGACTACACCGGGCCGCGCCCAAATCGCGTTCTGGGGATGGTCGGGACAGTCGTTGGGTGGCGTGCCGTTCTCCACAAAATGGACGGTCAGGTTGCTGCACGAGGCATTGAACACCTTTTGTGCGCCGGTGGCAAGGTTGATGGTGGTGATATGGCCTTGATAGTCGCCCGCATCGCCGGGGTAGCCGCCGTTTGCCACGTATAGGTAGGATGTACCGCTGCGGGCGGTGGCAATGCTTAGGGCGGCGGAACCCTTCTCCACGTTTGGCTTGAGGGTGGCTAGCTGCGGCCAACCGTCGGTATCCACTTCCGCCCCACTGCCCACTGCGTATTTGTGGACCTTGCCTTCCAGCCCGTAGCTGTACACAAACTGGCCGCTGGGGTCAATCGCGGGCGAGGAGGTGGTATAATTGGGGCTAGTAGCGGGGCGGTGCGACCAGACCGTGCCGCCGGTGCGGGCATCGAGGGCAAGGGTGTGGCCGCCTTTGGTGGTGAGATAGACAATATCAATCGTCCCACTCATCGGGGAGCTGGCGCTGCTGAGGAAGGCGGGTGCGCCATCGGCGGTGCTGGGTAGCGATACTTGGAATAGCTGCGACAGGCGATTGACGTTGTGGGTGGTGATTTGCCCCTCCTGCGTGTTGTTGCCCGTGTGCGACGGGCCGCCATCGAACTGCGTCCAGTTGTAGGCGAGGGCCAGTAGCGGGCTAAGGGTCAGCAGCAGGGCGACCGCCACCGCCGCGCTGCGTTGCACCATTCTGCGCTTGAACATCATTTCCTGCTCCTTTCGGGTTGCATATAGAATAAGCCGAACCGACACTTCGGATTATAGTAGCGGCCTGCCCGTGCTGTCAACGTTCATCTCGATGCACCCTAATCTCTGATATAATTGGGCAAAAGGAAGGTTTCATGCCCCAACCCTTGACTAACTATATCTCCGAATTGCCGCCCCGCTTGTACATCCTCTGCGGCCTACCTTTTGCGGGCAAATCCACCCTTGCGCGGGGGCTAGTCGCACGGCGCGGGTTCGCCTGCGTCAGCCTCGATGAGATTAACGCGGAGCGCGGGGTGGGGTTGGACGGGCAGCCTATCGCCAGCCACGAGT
>JBBSEE010000055.1:0-9225 GCA_038239995.1 Chloroflexia bacterium
AAGAACACGAAGCAGCTACCCTCGATGAAAGCGTTGACCAAGATTTGGGGGATGGTCAGCACATTGAAGGCGAGGGCGAGCGGGATGCTGGCGATGTTCACCGCCCGTATCGTGTCGCAGATAATCATCACCCGCTTGCGGTCCCACCTGTCCATTAGCGCACCGACTGGCAGGCTGAAGAGGGGATAGGGCAGCGAGTAGAGTGCCCCCGCGAGACCCGCCACTAGCGGCGAACTGGTAATCGCAAGGATGAGCAGGGGCAGGACGAAGCCGCTCATTCCGCTACCCAGCGAGGAGACCACTTGGCCGCTCCACAGCAGCATATAGTCGCGGTTGCGCCACAGCGGCGGTAGCTTAGGCTGCTCCTTCACCTCGGTGACAACCCCCTCAGCGGCGGGCGCGTCGGTAATCTCCACCGTACCGGGAAGGATACCGGGGGTTAGCTCCTCGGTTTGCGGCTGTTCGTCTATCTGTAGCTCGGCCATGTTCGGAACCTCCGTGAAGTGGGTGTGGTGAGACAAAGTCGTTAGATAATTGCCTAACTGTCACGCACATCATACCATAGGCGGACAGTGGGGCAATCCGCCTATGGATGTATTGCCGCCTCAGCCATCCAGTTCGGCGAGTAGGTTGATTGCGTCTTCCACGCTGATTTCCTTGCGCTCGACCGCCTGCAAGATGCCCAGCCGCGCTTGATGCACCATCTCGCCGGTCTGATTGGGCTTGGTGGCAGGGTCATTGCTCTCCTCGCCCGGCGGCGCGACTGGGTTGGGCTTGCCTTCGTTGGTATCAGCCATCGGTAAACCACCCTCTCTGTTATTTTGGGTTTTGGATTTTAGATTTTGGATTAGGGTTAGGCCTCAGCAATCCAAAATCCAAAATCCAAAACCCAAAATCGCCTTAGCCTAGCTGGCGGAGCAGGCGCATCGCCTCGTCCACGCTGATTTCCTTGCGCTCGACGGCGCGGAGGATGTCAATGCGGGCGCGTTCTTTGTCGCCTTGCACCTGCTGGGCGCGGCTGCGCTCATCGTCATCCTCGTCGGGGCGATAGTTCTCGCCCTCGACCATGCGGGCGATGCTGATGCCCTCGTCGGCACGGAGCGGGCGGGTGTAATCCTGCTCACTGGCCTTCTGGTAGGCCGCGTCGCTGGGCTTGGGCTGGTAGCTGTCCCGCCCCCGCTCGATGTTCACATCGCCGCTGGTGGTGCGAATGCGTAGCACAGTCTTGCTGGTCGTCGCCGCCGCGGGGTCGCCTATCAGGAACTCCCAGCGGTTGCGCCGTCGCCGCCCACCGTGACCCTCGCCACGACCTTCGCCGTGCCACTCGCCCCGACCCGGGCCACGCCCGCTGCGGGGGTCCCAGTTGTACTCGTAGCGATAGCCGGGCATCCGATACTCTGGCCCGCCCTCCTGCTCGCCGGGTTGGTCGGCGGCGGACTTGCTCTGCCAGCCATCGAGGCGGACGAAGGGCAACTCGCAACTGAAGTCGCCGCTGACGGTGCGTCCCGTGGTGCGGGCGGTGAGGTCGGGCTGCACCTCTAGTGTAGTGTCGCCGCTGACGGTGCGGATTTCGTACTCGCCCGGCTGGAGGTAGGCGGATACCTTGAAGTCGCCGCTGGCACTGCTCAGGTAGCAGCCGCTCAGGTTGGCATCCTTCAGTTCAAGGTCGCCGCTCATGGTTTTGAACCCGAACTGGCCCTCGAAGTAGCGGCCCTCGAAGTCGCCGCTGGCGGTCTGCACCACCACGTTGCCGCTCAGTTGCTCGGCCTCGATGTCGCCGCTCATGCTGCGGAGGTAGACTACGCCGGTGAGCGCGGCGGCCTCGATGTCACCGCTGGCGGTCTGGATGTACACCTTGTCGCGCAGGCGGCGGGCGGTAATCTCGCCACTGGCGGAGCGGATGTTAATCTCGCCCTCGATGTCCTCGACGCTAATCTCGCCGCTAGCGGTCGCGACATTGACGTTGCACTGGGTGGGTACGGTAATCACGAAGTCTAGGCTGCCCCAGCCGCGCCCAATCTTGCCCACCTGCTCGACGATGGAGCCGATGTTGTCGAAGAAGTTGGACTTGGTGGAGCGCAGGGCCTCGCGGAGACCGCGCACTTGGCGGTTAACGTTCGCCATCGGCATCAGCTTGATGTTCAGTTCGCCATCCTCGCTGTAGGTGACTTGAGCGTAGTCTTCCAGTGCGACTTCCTCATCGTCACTCAGGGCGCGGACGCTGATGTGGTCTTGATTGTGCCCTCGCACGCTGATTTCGCCGTTGAGGCTCTCTAGCACGAGGCGGGGCTTGGCCTTCAGCGGGCTGGTACTGAACCGCTGCTCGCCAATGGGATTGCTCTTCACCCGCTCCCCTTGCTCACTGCTGCCCATGAAGGGGGGAGTAGGCGGGGTAGGTGGGGTTGGGGGGGTCGGGGGAGTGGGCGGAGTAGGCGCGGTTGGCCTATTTATACCGAAGGGCGGGGGTGGCGGGGTTGGCCCGCCGAACGGCACGTGGGGCGGGGGCGGGGGCGGGGGGGCGGGATAGCCGATGCGCGGCTCACTCTTGGCGTGGTCGCCGCTCTCGCCCGCCTGCTCCATGATGCGCTCGGCATCGAGGCGGGTGGTGTCCGGCTCGGCCTGCGGGTTGGTGGGTTGGTTGGGGTTATCGTTGGTAGACATTAGTAATTTCCTCTCTTGATAAGGGTTGGTGTTTAATAAAAGTTGAGGTGCTGTAGGGGTGGGCTGCCGCCCGCCCCTACATCGCCGGGTGATTAGTGGTTAGTAGCCCAGCTTCAGGCGGCGCAGTACGGTATCGCGCTCCGCGCTGACCCGCTGTTGCTGCTGCTGAAGGCGGTAGGCCCGCTCTAGGCGGTCGGATTCGGCCTCCGCCTCGGTGATGCTGTCGGGCCGCAGGCTGAACTCGAAGTGCAACCCGACATGGAGCTTGCGTCGCGCTTGGCTCTGGGGCTTGTCTATCACTGCTTGCATCTGCTGCCTCCTGTTCTGGTTATCCCTGCCCAACGGTAGGGGTTAAATTGCCGTTCGATTGCCGATAATTGCGCTGCTGCTCAGTTGCCGTCACCTTCCAGCAGACGGAGCGCATCTTTGGCACTGACCTCGTTGCGGGCCAGCTTCTGTAGCACATCCTTGCGCTTCTCCTCGGCGGCGGCGATGTCCTCGCTGACCTCATAGCCCAACGCCCGCACTACCTCGTTCAGCCGCGCCACCACGGTGGGGTAGGAGATGTCCAGCGCGACCTCCACATCCTTAATCTTGCCCTTGCAGCGCATGAAGGTCTCGATAAACTGCCATTGCGCGGTGGTGAGATTACTGAAACGGTTGGAGACGAAGCGGCCCGCGATAGTCACATCGCAGTCGGTGCAATGCAGGCCGGTGATTTCGTAGCTCCCGCCGCAGACTGGACACTGGCTGGGTAGCTCGTTGATGCGGTTCTTTGCCATACGGCCTCCTATTTTTGCTGCCTTCGGTTTAAGATAATCAATGTCGGCGTTGACGTTAACAACATAATATCACACCTTTGTGATTTTGTCAATATCTTTCTTAAGAAAATTAAGGGGAATATTAAAAATCTAAGACTTTGGGCGGAGATGAGGTTAAAATTGGTCGCGGCGACAAAGCAGGAGGGGGATTGACATTGCGGCCAAAAGTTGATATGATTAGGTTCGGTTAAGTGCGGCCTTGACGTACCCCCGACGCACAACGATACCGCGCCGTGCAGTGGAGCGCGACGCAGTAGTGAGCGCAGTAATGCCAATTAGCTGAGGCAATGGTGTAATTGGGTAGGGCGCAGATTGATCGCGCTAGTCCGTTTTAAACCAAAACCATGGCGATTTGGTATAAGAATGGAGAACATGGCTTGATGAGCCAATTCCCGCGCAAGGTGGACTTGCGTATCCCCAGCGAGTTCGGTTATGAGAAGGTCGCAATGGAGACCGCCGCCGCGGTGGCCCAGCGGATGGGCTTTAGCGACGAGCGCGTCCGCGACCTCCGCACCGCCCTATCGGAAGCCTGCCTGAACGCGATGGAACATGGCAACCAGTTTGCCACCGACACCAAAGTTGACGTAATGCTGATTGTGGATGATGACCGCCTAGAGGTGAGCGTGTGGGACGAGGGGCGGGGCGACACCAGCCCCCAAATCACCGCCCCGCTAACGCTGGACAATCCCCCCAACAAGCGGCATGGCAACATGGGGATGTTCCTGATTACCCAGTTGATGGACGAGGTGGAGTTCAGCCGCGAGCCGCAGGGCAGCATGGTGAAGATGTGCATCTACCTTGAGCAGCCCGTCGCCGAGATTGCCAAGTTCAGCCCCAACCAAGTGATGCACACCAGCCATTGAGGCCGCGTCACTATCTGTAGGGCATGATTATCCCACCCCCAAACTCCAAGGCTTAGGAAGGGATTAGCGACGATGAGTAGCGATTTGCGAACCGAGGTGCGGACTACGCCGCCAGCGGTGGTGATTGACCTGTTCGGCGATGTGACCGCCGCCGCCGATGCCGAACTGACGACCGCCTACGACCATGCCGCCGAGCAGAACCTGCCTATCGTGCTGAACTTCCAGCAGGCTAGCTACATCAACAGCGCGGGTATCGCGATTATCCTCAGCCTGCTGAACCAATCCCGCCGCACCGACCGCGTGATGGTCATCTCCGGCCTGAGCAGTCACTATCGCAAGATATTCCAGATGGTCGGCCTCGACCAATTCACCAGCATCTACGATGACGAGAGCGCGGCCCTCGCGGCGGTGTGAGGTGTGAGGTTTGAGTCAAGGATGTAGAGTGGGGCGCGTGCTGTAGCTACGCGCCCCATTTCTATGCCCATCGTAACAACATCTTGATGTAGGGGTGGGTTGCCCTCGCCCCGCTGGGGCTTTTATTTAGTGAAACATAAATGCTGCCGCTTGCGTCCAATAAGCGGGGCAAACAAAAAGGCGTTCCATATCGGAACGCCGTAACTGAGGGCGAACGCCTTTCGCCCCTACACCTCAAGCCTCGAACTAGCCGGTACCCCCTAGGTGACTCGAACACCTGCTTCAGCCTCCGGAGGGCTGCGCTCTATCCACTGAGCTAAGGGGGCGCATTTCTTGCTTTATTATACTCCAATCTGGCGGATTTGGCAAGATGTAGACCCAACTTTGGGCTGAAGCCGCCGCTTGCTTTGTACATCTGGCGGCGGGTATAATAGGCGATGGTGGGCACAAGTATAGAGCGGATGATGGTCAATCGCGCAGAGGAGCATGGCGGATGATGGAGATGCCGGGCGCACGAGTAGAGATACGAAGCGCGGCAAGGTCGGGGCTGTGGCTGTACCTAGCCGCTTTCGGCCTCGGCATCGAAGCGATTCTCGCTTACCTGACCATCCGCAACCCGCTCACCGGCCTGTACACCACCATCATTCACGATGGGCAGCAGACTACCCCCTTCTTCTACAGTCTATCCAGCAACATCGTCTTGCTCAGTCGGCTCGAATATGTGCTGGTCGCCGCGGCGATGGCGGTGCTATTCTTCACTGCTTTCGGCGTGACCCTGCGCCGCGCCTATACCGTGGCCGCGGACGACCCCAACATGGCGCGAGTAATCATCGGTGGGGCGGTGGTGTTCAGCCTCACTTTGCTATGGATGTATCCCCTGTTCTCCCAAGACGTGTTCGACTATATCTTCCAGACCCGCGAGTGGGTGTTCCACCACAGCAACCCCTTTACCCATATCCCTAGCGAGTTCACCACTGACCCCTTCCTCAAGTACATCGCGTGGGTGGGGATGCCCAGCACCTACGGGCCGCTATGGATGATGATGACTGCGCCGCTCACTTTGTTGGCGGGCAACTCGCTGCTGGCGAACCTGTTCTACTTCAAGGGGCTGGAGGTGGCCGCCTATCTCATCACCGTGCTGCTGATTTACCAGACACTGGGCAAGGTGCAATCCCGCTGGCAACTGGCGGGCACGATGCTGTTCGCGTGGAACCCGCTGGTGTTGATGGAGTTCGCGGGCAGCGGCCACAACGACATCCTGATGCTGTTCTGCGTCGCGCTGGCGGTCTGGCTGCTGGTCAACGAGCGGTTCACCCTCGCGACCCTCGCGCTCACTGCTGGGGCGTTGATCAAGGTGGTGGCCGGGTTCGTGCTGCCCTTCTTCCTCATCTACGCACTGATTCAGCCCACGATGCAGGGTCGCCGCCGCTCCTTCCTACTCCGCACCGCCGCCCTCTGCCTCGTCGCCACCTTGCTGGTCTACTGGCCGCTGTGGGATGGGCCGAACAGCCTCGCCTTCCTTCGCCTCGGCGACAAGCTGGGGGGGCCGATACCCACCGCACTAGTGTATATACTCGATGCCGCCCATATTGCGCGGGTGGATGCCATCTTCTGGGTGAAGAACTTGGCATGGGCGGGCTTCATCGCCTTCTACTTGCGGCAGTGCTGGTGCTTGTGGCGGGGCAATCACCATAGCGCGGCGGAGTGGTGGCTGGCCCGACAGGTGGGTGGCGCGGCGGAGCGCATCCTCACCCGCTTCGCGCTGGGGCGGCGGCTGGTCAATCGCCTCTACCTCGCCTCACGTACTGCGGATGAGCCAGAGACCCAGTTCGCGCAACTGGCCCGCGCCAGCACCACCTCGCTGCTGTTCTTCCTCGCCCTCGTCAGCCTCTATTACCAACCCTGGTACATTAGTTGGCCCCTTTTCTGGCTGGTCTTCCTCGTCGCCCCTCGCTATCGGCTGCATAGCTGGCCGCTGCTGCTAGTCTCCTGCCTCGTGGTCATCGCCAACGTGTTCGCGGGCATCACCGGCTGGGGGACGTAGGCAGGTTTGAGGTTTGAGGTTTGAGGTTTGAGTGATGTAAGGGCGGCGATAGTCTCCCCTCCCAGCGGGAGAGGTTGGTGAGGGAGAAGCTCGCCACCCATCAACGCCGCTCGCAACTATCAACCCCCATTAACCCCCTACTAACGGACTGAAAAAAAGGATAAGCTGCTTACTATCATTATCGCGCTCATCCCCTGTGCGGTGGCCACGAAGGCAGGGTCGGGCCACAACTGCCACTCGCTCATCTGGCTGGGGCGGGCGGCGGTGGTGGTCAGGTAGGGGCGGAGACGGAGGTCAGCCGCGAGGCTGATGAGAGCATCGTTGACCACGTTGATGAGGTCGGTCTTACGCACCGTCTGCGCCCATGCGCTCTCGCCATAGGCATGGGCGGCGATTTGTTCGCTGCTGAAGCGGGTGCGGTCGGCGTGGGCGAACGCAATGAGCGCGTCGAGGATCGCACTAGTGATGCGAGGCGTAGGTGTGCTGAGATCGAAGCGGCAGAAGCGGGAGACGGCGGCCCAATCGAAGGCGATACCCTTGCCGAGTAGCGAGCCGAGCTTGGCGTTCTTCAGCTTGTTGCGCTCTAGGGTGATGAGGCCGGGGCGGGTGGCACTAGTCAGGGCGGTGCTAAGGTGGGGATACTGGGCCACCGCGGCCTCCACTTGCCCGTCCGCCAGTTCATCGCAGCCGATAATCGAGTGGTCGAGGTTGGCCTGCACCAATCCCTTGCGAATACGCTCTACACTATCGGTGGCGCAGAGGTAGCAGACATCCACGCTGAAGGCGCGGGCCTGTCGCCACGCGCTAATCAGCGGGGCAAATTGGTCGGGTTTCAGCCGCTGGTAGTTGCGCCCCTGCCCCACATCTATGTTGCGCCCCGCTTTGCTCTCACAGCAGACCACGCTGTTGCTCACCGATGAGACCAATAGCAGGTCAACCACCACCCGTTTGCCGCCGGGGACCGCAAGGGGGTACTCTAGCCGCGCATCCGCCGACCGATAGCCAAGCTGGTACAGGGCATCGCCACCATCGCTACGCTTCAGGCAGAGGCTGACCAGCGCATTGTGCATATCTACGCTGTCCATTGCTAATCCCCTCAGCGTAGTAGCAGGCTGTTCTGGCTACCGAGGAACTGGGTGGTATAGGCTTTGGTCACGTCCGCGCTCTTAATCGCCCCCATATCGGTAAGGAACTTGGCGGTGGCCTGCCACACCGCAAGGTCAATCTGGCCCACCTGCCCCTTGGTCGGTTGCTGGAACTTGATGGTGGCGGCGAGGCTGGCCTTCTGGAAGGCGGCGTTGGCGGGGTCGGCGGCCTCCTTCACGTACTTGCCGACGATGGCAAAGGCGGCATCGGGGTTCTTGTTCGCCTCGGCGAGGCCGCGCATCGTCGCGCTGACGAAGGCCTGCACCGTGCCGGAGTCCGCGCTAATCATCTGCTCGGAGGTGACGAGGCCGACCGAGGCGAGGTCGTACACATCGGACACCTGCATGATGTTCAGCTTGATACCCTGCTGCTGCAAGGCAATCGGCTCGTTCATCGCGTAGCCCACCGCCGCGTCCACCTGCCCGGTTGCCACACTCTGCGCCTGCGTGTAGTTGATGTCCATGATGTTGACCTCCTTCTCCGCAATCTTGTTGGCGTAGAGCATCGCTTGCAGGCCAGTGTAGCTGCTGCCATAGTGGCCGGGGATGCCCACCTTCTTGCCCACGAGGTCACTGGGCTTGGTGATGTTCTTCTCCGCCTTGCTGAACACTGCGAGAGGGTAGTGTTGGTACTGGGCCATCACGTAGACGGCGGGTACACCCTTGTCGCGGGCGACCAGCACCTCATCGCCGCTGGCAATCACGAAGTCGGCCTTGCCCTGACCGAGCAAGGCGAGCGCATCGTTGACCTGACCGTAGTCGAAGTTCACCTCCAGCCCGGCTTGCTGATAATAGCCCTTGTCCAATGCCATATAGTAGGGGGCGAACTGCACATTGGCGATGTAGCCCATCACCACGTGAACCTTGCGGCTGGCGGCGGGGGTGGGGCGGCTGACCGAGCTAGACGTGCCGCTGTCGCACGCGGCCAATAGTAGGGTAGCAGCGATGAACAGCATAAATAGGGAAATACGACGTGATTGCATTTTCTCCTCTTTCCTCTCTTGAATGAATTATCCTCCCCTCCCACCGGGAGGGCTGGGGGGGGGCGCGAGGGCGTGATTTATCACGCCCCTACAACCGCCTACCTCCACCAAAATCCAAAACCCTTACCAGTCTACCAGCCGCCGCTCCAGCCAACCGACCAGCGCGTAGGCGGCGGTGGCAATGATGACGAGGCTGAACAGGGCGACGAAGCGCAGCGATGCGTCGAAGTTGTTGCTCGCATAGTTGAGCAGATAGCCGAGGCCCGCGTTGGGGGAGACGAACTCGCCCACCAC
>JBBSEE010000056.1:0-9160 GCA_038239995.1 Chloroflexia bacterium
TAATCATGGCCGATGAGCGCATCAAGGTCAAGCCCAGCGATATTGAGAAGCTAATCGAGTGGCTACGGCGCAGCGGGCAACCCCAAACGCTGGAGACTATTACCCGCCGCTTCATTGAGATAATTCACGAGGAAGTAAACAGCCCGCGTGGTCGCCAACAGTAAGACCCGCGCACCGCTACGTATAGAGGAGAAGGATGGCAACTAAGACAGTATCAGGAGACGTGCAGCTACATGGCAGCAAGGCCGAGCAGGAGCTAGCCGGTCGCGCCTACCAACTGCTGATGCGTCGCGCCGCGATTGCCGCGTTCGGCAGCAGCGTGAGCGCACCGCTGGCAAGTATTGCCACCGGGCTAGGGGTGGATGCCACCAAGGCTGAGGCCGCGCTGGCGGCCAACTCCCCCCTGTTCACCCGTGAAGAGCGCAATGGGCAAGTCTACTTTGCGATCGAGAAGCCCGGCCTTCGCGCTGCGCCGGTGGCTGATTGGAAGCCCGCCCACACCTTTGCTAATCGGCTCAACCCCGACGCGACCGAGATCAGCGCGGAGGAGGGCCACGCCATGGCCGCGGAGTTCGCCCGCCGCGCCCAAGCCAGCCGCGAAGCGCGCGTCCGCGCCGAGCAAGAGCAGTTGATGCAGGAGCAAGAGGCGATGCGAGCCGCCACCGCTGCGGCGGCGGAGATGATTGCCGCCCAAGAACTGTTCGCCCGCTACACCCTCAGCGAGGAGCCGCCCGCCTACACCTTCGAGCCGGAGGAGGAGCTACCCACCATCGAGGAAGCCACCCCTGCCCCGCCCCAGACCCATAGCATCTTCCTCATCAGCAAGGATGGGGTTGACCACGAGGTGGACTTCGGCGGCAGCCTCGACAATATTGCCGCCCAGTATGGCAGCGCGGTGGGCGAATTGCTACGCGCCGCCCTCACTGAGGACTTCCGCTTCGTCAACTTCGCCGAGCAGTGGTATCTGGACGATTTGGTGGAGCGGTTCAGCAAGGGCGACCTGCGCCGTATCAAGGACTACCTTGCCGAGACCAACGATGCCCTCTCCGACCGTGCCTTCCTTACCGACCTGTTCAACAAGCGCACCACTGACCCCGACTATGAGACGTGGCGGTTCTCCCTCAACTATCGGCTGCTGAAGGAGAAGAAGGAGTTTGAGTTTGTGGGGGTGGACGGCGAACGGCTGTGGCTGCCCGCCAACGCGCCGATTATTCACCAGAAGCGTAAGGCCAGCGAAATCGGGCAGGACTACCGCTACCTTGACGAAGTTGCCCTTGCGGAGAGCGACGACAAGCTCACGGTCAGCGGCGACAAGCGCAAGCTGGACCATGCCCTCACCTACTACGAATACGAAAACGGGCTGCTACCCCTCGACCGCGCCGCGCAGGAGTTCTTCCCCGGCCCGCTGCTGGACGACCAACGCGCCGCCATGTTCCGCTTCGAGTCGCCCCAACTATACGTCACCTATCCAGTGGAATTGCGCTTCCCCAGCCCCAATCGCGGTGGCTACCTCGTCGGCCTCGATGAGTTCTACCAGAACCTCGTCCCCGGCGCGGTCGTCACCATCGAAAGCACCCCCCGCCCCAACGTCTACACCGTCACCTATGGGCGGCTGAGTACCCCGCAGGAGGAGCGGCTGCTCCAATTCGATGAGCGGCGCAATCGCTATGTGTTCCGCCCTGTTGTGTTCAACGTGCAGACCGACCCCGCCCTGCTGCTCAGTGAGACCCGCTATCCGCGCGTCGAAGCCCTGCACCGACTGGAAGAGGCCGAGCGCAAGAAGCCCGAACTGGTGGTGGCCCGCGCCTTCGAGGTGGTGGGTGATAGCATCGAGCGCGACGGCAACAGCGTCTACTGGGCCTTGCTAGATGACATCTTCCCCATCGTCAACATCGAGCGGCCCTTCTCCAAAGCCTACCTCCGCGCGATACTGACCAGCAGCCAATACCCTTACTTCAGTGCTGACCCCGATAGCGAGGACAGCTACTACTACGACCCTAGCAAACGGTAATACTGACTAATGAGCGAACCGCAACTGAAGCGCATCATAGATTTGGCCCGCGACGGTGAAGACCGCCGCATGCTTACCCCCCGCTTTATCGAACAACTTAGTCGGCTGGTGGACAACCCAGAGCAACCCGCGGTGCGGGAGCTAACCTTCCTCTCCGACCTCAGCCGCGTAGAGCGCGACGAACTGGCGGCGCGGTGGGGGCAGATACCCATCACTACCCGCCGCCGCATCGTCAGCAGCCTCGTCACCATCGCCGAGGACAATGTAGAATACGACTTCGACCACATGTACCTGCAAGCGATTAGCGACCCCGACGCAACCGTGCGAAAGTCTGCGGCTGAGGGCTTGTGGGAGAGCGAGAGCGGGACAGCGATGAACCGCCTGCTGGAGCGAGTTGCCGACGATGAGGATGCGACAGTGCGGGTAGCGGCGGCGATTTCGCTAGGCCACTTCGTCTACTTGGCGGAGACCGGCAAGCTGCGGGCCGAGGCAGTGGCGCGGCTGCGGTCGACCCTGCTGGCGGTCTACGCCGACCTCAATTTGCCCGCCGAGGTACGCCGTCGCGCGGTCGAGGCGGTGGCCTACCTGAGCGACGATGGGGACGTGCTAGCGGCGATTAGCGATGCCTATGCCGACACTGAGGACAAGATGCGGGCTAGTGCGGTTCACGCTATGGGCCGCAACATGGACAGTCGCTGGCTGGACACGGTGCTAGGCGAGATGAGCAACCCCACGGCAGAGATGCGCTACGAAGCCGCCCGCGCCGCCGGGGAGATGAGCGATAACCGCGCCACCGCCCCGCTGGTGAAGTTGCTGGCCGATGAGGATACCGAGGTGCGGCTGATGACCATCTGGGCGTTGGGCCAAATCGCCGGGCCGGTCGCCACTAACGCGCTGAAGCGGGTGGCCCAGAGCGGCGACAAGCTGATGCGCGATGCTGCCGCCGACGCGCTGGCCGAGGCCCGTCTCAATGACAACCCCATGGGGATTATCTGATGAACAGCCTTGCTCTTGCCGACAACACTGCGCTATACGAGGAACTGTGGTCCGAGCAGGCCGCCAATTGGTCGCGCCCCCAGTATCCCGGTGGCCTGCGCTCGGCGGGCCTGATTAGCTTCGCCTACGGCCTACCCGACCCCGCCACCTTCCCTACGGCGGAACTGAGCGGCGCGACCAGTCTGGTGCTGAGTGAAAACTACGCCACGGCACTGCAATATGGCGACTTGCAAGGCAACCCCCGCCTGATTGAGGCCCTCATCCACAAGCTGAAAGAGGATGAGGGTTTGGACATCAGCCCCGACCAAGTGATGATTACCAACGGCTCATCGGGGGCCATCAGCAGCATCGCCCGCCTGCTGCTCAGTGCTAACGATTACATTGTGACTGAGGGACCAAGTTTCCTCGGCGCATTGGGTATCTTCCGCCGAATGCAGGGTCAGATTATCGAAGTGCCGCTCGATGATGAGGGTATCCGCATTGACGCGCTGGAACACGCCCTCGCCGCCGCCCGCCGCGCCGGTCAGCCGGTCAAGTTCATGTACGTGATGCCCAATTACCAGAACCCCACCGGTGTGACCCT
Source organism: Chloroflexia bacterium (assembly GCA_038239995.1). Lineage (GTDB taxonomy): Bacteria > Chloroflexota > Chloroflexia > QHBQ01 > QHBQ01 > QHBQ01. The sequence goes on from JBBSEE010000056.1 coordinate 3,591, forward strand.
GTCCTTCCCCCGCCGCCACGACTTGCTGGACCTCGCCTCGGAGTATCGCACCCTCATCTTGGAGGATGATGCCTACCACGACCTCTACTTCGAGGGCGAACCGCTGCCCTCGCTGTTCGGGATTGACTCGCTGGGCGACATCAGCGGCTACGTGATGCGTATCGGTACCTTCAGCAAGATACTGGCGGCGGGGATGCGTTTGGGCTGGATTATCGCCCCCCCGCCGATTATCCAACGCCTCGCCGCGTTCAAGGATGACGGCGGCACCAGCCCATTCGCCTCGCACATCGCCGCCGCCTACATGGAGGCGGGCGAACTCGGTCCCCATATCGAGCAGTTGCGCCAACACTATGGCCGCAAGCGTGATGCGATGCTGCGGGCGATGCGTCAGCACTTGCCGCCGGAGGTAAGCTGGACTGAGCCGCAGGGTGGCTTCTTCCTGTGGGTAACATTGCCACCCCATCTGGATGCCGCCACGCTGCAACCCCGTGCCCGTGAGGAGGGGGTGGATTACCTGCTGGGAACCTCTTGCTTTGCCTCAGACAGTGGCGCGAACAACATCCGCCTCGCATACAGCCTGCCTAGCCCCGACGAAATCGAGGAGGGCATCAAGCGACTGGGGCGGGTGATTGCCGCGGCGATGTAGAGTAGATTTGATGTTATATAGGAGTTACGCATTTGCGGCTGGAGTGGTGCCGATTGGTGTAGGGGCGAATCGCATCCGCCCTACCCAACTCCTATTATTAAGAAAGTTGGGGTAGTGATGCACACACCGCAAAACGGATATTCGGGCTGCCAGAACGTCGGCGTGTTCGTGGACGTGTCCAATCTGTTCTACTCGGCCAAGAGCGTGGGGGTAGAGGTCAACTATTGCCGCCTGCTGGAATACGCGGTGCGTGGTCGTCACCTCATCCGCGCTTGTGCCTACACCGGCATTGACCCCGAAAACGCCAGCCAGCGTAAGTTCATTGACTTCCTCTGCTCCAATGGCTACAAGGTGGTGTGCAAGGACATCCACAAGTATGAGGGGGGGCGTATCAAGGCCAACCTCGACATCGAAATCGCGGTTGATATGCTGACTATGGCCCAGAACCTCGATGTGGTGGTACTAGTTAGCGGCGACGGCGACTTCATTCGGCTGGTGCAGGCGGTGCAGCAGCGGGGCATCCGCTTCGAGCTAATTAGCTTCGGCATCAGCACCTCCAACGACCTCATCGCGGTGGTGGACTACTTCACCGAGATTAGTGCCATCGCCGAGATATTCCGCAACTGCGCCCCCGGCTCGGTTTATTATAATCCCCCTACCCCCGCGCATGAGCAGCGTTAAGTTGGCTCCCCCTAGCCTGCACACCATCACCCTCGCCGCGGGTGACGGGGCGGCGTGGGATGAGTTTGGGCGCGAACATGGCGGCCACCTGTTGCAGAGCGACGGCTGGGGGCGGCTGAAGGGGCGGCACGGCTGGCAACCCTATCGCATCGCGGTGGTGGAACGCTGGCCGGGGCGCATCCGCGCCGCCGCGTTGGTGCTGTACCGCAACCTCGGCCCCTTTCGCATTGCCTACATCCCACGTGGCCCGATAGTGGACTGGACTGAACCCCAATTGCTGCGCCACCTGTTCGCGGGCATCCACCACCACGCCCGCCGCCACCGCGCCATCGCCCTGACCATCGAGCCGAACGCCGCCGATGACCCGGACTTGCGCGACAAGCTGACCCGCCTCGGTTTCATCCCCTCGCCCCCCTTGCAGCCGCGCAACACGATTACGGTCGACCTCCGCCCCGACCCTGATGCTATCCTTGCCGCGATGAAGCCAAAGACCCGTTACAACATTCGCCTCGCCACCAAGCGGGGGGTGCAGGTGCGGCAGGCGGAGAGCGATGTTGACCTTGCCGCCTTCTACGCGCTGATGCAGCAGACCGCCACCCGCGACACTTTCGGCATCCACACCCTCGACTATTACGCCGACGTGTTTCGCATCTTCGGGCCGCAAGGTTCGGGCGACGCGGCCATCTTCCTTGCTTATTTGGCGGCTGAGGGCGACGCGCCGATTGCCGCCCTGTTCGCCTTCGCCCAACCGCCGGAAGGTATCTATATGTACGGGGCGAGCAGTGAACATGGTCGCGCCGCGATGCCCAATCACCTGCTTCAATGGCAGGCGATGCAATGGGCCAAGTCGCGCGGCTGTACCAGCTACGATATGTGGGGCATCCCCGCCGACCTCGCCGCCGCGGTGGCCGCCCATGAGGACGAGGAGCAGAACGTGCGCGATGGGCTGTGGGGGGTGTATCGCTTCAAGCAGGGCTTTGGCGGGCGGCTGGTCAACTATGTGGGGGCGTGGGATTACGATTACCTGCCCTTGCTCGGCAAGCTGTATCGGGCGCGGCGACCCAAGGAGTAACGCATGGACAGGCCGCCCGCCCCCATCATCGCTAATGCGGAGCGCAAGCCGCTCACCGATACTGCCACTGCCCCCGACCGGTGTAACCTTGCCTTGATTGTCCTCGCCTTTCTCCTGCTGGTGCTGCTGCTGCCCCCCGCCCGTAACTATCTCGCTACGGACGAGGGTATCTACCTGCCCACCCTGCGTGACTTCCTCGCCACTCACGTCTACACCCGACCCGACCTTACCCAAGCGAACCTTGTGGGGCTAATCTGGCTGGGGGCGGGATGGTCGGCACTGTTCGGTTTCAACTTGACCGCGATTAGCGGGCTGATGCTGCTGCTATCTCTGCTCACCCTGCTCGGCTTCTATCTGCTGCTACGCGAACTGGAGGTTGCCCCTAACGTGGCCCTATTTGGCGTCGCCCTGCTCGGTCTCAACCCGCTGTATCTGCACATCAGCTATATATTCATCACCGATATACCCTTCCTCGGCCTGATGTTCTACGCTTGTCTATGCTACCTGCGCTGGCTGCGTGGCAAAGGCGAGGGATGGCTGTGGCTGGGGGGCGGGCTGGTCGCCTACGACTTCCTCATCCGTCAGTACGCCGCGCTCATTCCCTGCGCCCTGCTGCTCTATCTCGCGCTTAGTGGGCGATGGCGGTGGCGTATCGTGGTGGCTAGCCTATTGCCGTTCGCGCTAGTGGCCGCCGCCTTCCTCTGGTGGCAATCTGGGCAGCCGCTCAATCGAGGCACCGCTGAACAGATAGAGAGGGTATCCGGCTTCTTGTTCATGTGGTCATGGCCGCTGGTGGTGGCGGGGCGGATGGTCAGTCATCTACCACTGCTGGGGCTGTTTACCTTGCCACGGTTGACCATGCAGCGGCGATGGTTGCTGCTGGGGTGGGGAGTAATCGTGACGTTGATTGCCTTGTTCGCTAACTTCTATCCCGATCGCCCCATCTTGGTCGCCGACCCTCTGAGCGTCAACGGCAGCCTATTGGGGCGGGACGGCTTTACTTTCGCCCGCTATGTCGCCCCTCCGGTGCTGACCGATGCGGGCTGGAATGGGCTGCTGTTGCTCGGCGGCGGGTTGGGGGTGCTGTTGTTGGCCCAGCTAACCGCTGATGGGCTGGAATGGTGGCCGCGCTTCGTTGCTGACCGCCGCCAGACTGGGCCGGTTATCTTCATTTACATACTCGGCTTGCTTATCTTCATCGTTACCTATGCTTTTAATGGCCTCAGCTTCGACCGCTACATCCTCGGCTACCTGCCCCTCTTGCTCATCTTCTTGCTGCGCGGCGGGGCAGGATGGGGACGATGGGCATGGGGCTATCTGCTTGCAGGTTTGCTGCTGCTAGGGATAGGCGGTGTGCTGATGCAGGCCGATTATGCCGACCACAATACCGCTCGCTTCGCCGCTGCTGATTGGTTGCTGGCACAGGGGGTCGCCCCCCGCGATATTTGGCTGGATAGCGAATGGGCGCGGTGGTATCAGCTTGGCGGGGAGGGCGGCCAGCAGTACCTCATCCGCGAGTACGGCCACGACCGCTACCACTTGGTCAAGTCCTTCCCCTACTTCAGCCGACTGGGTGGGTTCAGCAACCGCGCAGTCGAGGTATGGCAGCGCAACCCCGATGCTACCACTACCAGCCCCACCCCTGTCCACGAGGAGCGATGATGCTTGATGCTGTTGCGCTGCCCCCATCGCAGCGGGAGGGACTAACCGCCCGCGACATATTCAACCTTGCCTTGATCGTGGCCGTATTCGCCGCGCTGATGGTCTGGCTCACGCCTGCCCGCGATTACCCGATTATGGATGAATGCTCCTACGTGCCTGCACTGTGGAAGTTGCTTGCCACTGGGGTGTACAGCCAACCCAACCTCGCCGCTCCCTCACTGGTGGGATTGGTGTGGCTGGGCGGGCTGTGGAGTATCCCCTTTGGCTCTAGCCTCACGTCGCTATCCCACATGATGTTGGTTGGTTCGCTGTTGACCCTAGTCGGCTTCTACCTGCTGCTGCGCGAATTGGCGGTTGCCCCTACCGCCGCGCTGCTGGGGGTGGCTTTGCTCGGTTGCAACCCCATCTACTTCCACCTCAGCAACGTGTATATGACGGAGATACCCTTCCTCGGCCTCACCTTCTACGCTAGCCTATGCTACCTGCGCGGGTTGCGGGGCAAAGGCGAAGCTTGGCTGTGGTGGGGGAGTGGGCTGGCGGGCTATGCTTTCCTGATTCGCCAGTATGCTATCTTTATCCCAATCGCCGCACTGCTCTACCTACTGCTAGCCCGCCGCTGGTCGTGGCGAGCGGCAGCGGCAATCGCCTTGCCCGCCGCGTTGCTGGCCGCACCATACCTCGCATGGCAAGCGGGGCAGCCGGAGAACCTTGCCGCCCGCATCCAACGCGAAAGCAGCACTTTCCTGTTCACCCCAGCATGGATAACCGTGTTCATCAGCCGCGTGTTGGGCAGCTTGCCGCTGCTCGGCCTCGCCACGTGGCCGCTGCTACGGGTGCGTCGCCGCCGCCTGCGGCTGGGGGTGATGGGGATGGGGCTGCTGGCCCTGTTGGTCTCGATATATCAAGCGAACAATGGTCTATCGCGCATCTTGCCCAACCCCTTCGATGCGCCGGGCAGCGTGCTAACCCGTAGCGGTTTCGATTTCTTCGTCTATTACCCCCCGCCGGTGTTGAGCGCGGGGTTCTGGGATGGGCTGTTCATCGTCGGCCTCGGCCTCGGTCTGCTGCTGATGGCGCAAATCGGCGATGCGCTCGGCGATAGCTTGCCTGCCTATCTGCCGCGTCGGGTGATGCGCTTCAACCTCGCATCATGCGAACATGCCCCCTTGCCGCCGCTGGCTTTCGTCTACCTTGCTGCTATATTGATTGCCCTTGCCACCTTCGCCCTCAGCGGGGTGATGTTCGACCGCTACCTACTACCCATCATCCCCGCGCTACTCATCTTCGTGCTGCGCGGCAGCAACGGCTGGGGGCGATGGGCATGGGGCTACGTGGGGGCGGGGGTGGCTTTCCTCGCCCTATCCAGCATATTGTTGCAGGCCGACTACAACGACCACGCGGCAGCAAGGTGGCAGGCGGCGCAGTCGTTGTTGGCGGCGGGAGCATCGCCCACCCAAGTGTCGGTTGGCTTCGAGTGGGAAGTCTGGTATAATGCGCCCTACCAAGATA
>JBBSEE010000057.1:0-9146 GCA_038239995.1 Chloroflexia bacterium
CGCGCGCGGGCCGCTGCGGGCGACGCTGGCGCAGGCGGGGCGCGAACTGCTCCTGCTCGAATCGTCCGACTGGCCCTTCCTCGTCACCACTGGGCAAGCCCGCGAGTACGCTGCCAATCGCTTCAATGACCATGTGGCCCGCTTCAATGACCTCGCCGACGCGCTGCAAGCCCCCGAACTGGCGGCAGATGCGGTGCAAAGGGGCCGAGACTACTATGAGCGCGACAACCTGTTCCCCGACATTGACTATACCGTGTTCAAGGAGCGCGAACAAAAAGGACCATGAGCGAGACTAACCCCCCTTCCTCTGTCGCCCTCATCTACCACCCCGACTATCAGGGCTACAACTTTCGCCACGACCACCCCTTGCAGCCACTCCGGATGCAGGTCGCGGTCGAGCTTATCCGCGCCTGCGGGTTGCTGGATGCGCCGAATTATATCGCCGCGCCCGACCCCGCCAGCGATGCCGAATTGCTCACTGTGCATCACCCCGATTATATCGCCTGCGTGAAAGAGGCCGATCATCCCCCCCGCAACTGGTCGGGGGTGGCCGCGCAGCATGGGCTGGGGCCGGGCGATACCCCCGCCTTCCCCGGTATGCACGCCGCGACCGCCCTGATTGCGGGCGGTTCGCTGTTGGCGGCGCGGCTGGTGACGGAGGGCAAGGTTGCGTCTGCATTCAATATCGGCGGCGGCCTGCACCATGCCCACCCCGATTGCGCCGCTGGCTTCTGCATCTACAATGACCCCGCCATCGCCATCGCCTACCTGCGCGAGGTGGGCCTGCGGGTGATGTACATTGACACCGATGTGCATCATGGCGACGGGGTGCAAGAGGTGTTCTACGAGGATGACCGCGTCCTAACCCTGTCTATCCACGAGACGGGCCGCTTCCTCTTCCCCGGCACTGGGGAGGTCAGCGAACGGGGGCGGGGGCGCGGCTACGGCTACGCGGTCAACCTGCCGTTCGAACCCTACACCGATGACGACTCCTACATCGCCTGCTTCGATGCGCTGGTACCCGCGATTGCCCGCGCCTTCCGTCCCGATGTGATTGTCAGTCAGCAGGGGGCGGATGGTCACTTCCGCGACCCCCTCGCCCACCTCGGCATCGGCACTCGCACCTACCAGCATATCTACGCCGCGATACGGACGCTGACGGATGAGCTATGCAGCGGGCGGCTGGTGGCATTGGGCGGCGGCGGATACGACCTGTACCACGCCGTCCCCCGCGTCTGGACCATCGCCTTCGCCGCCCTCGGCCACCGCCTCGCCGACTTGCCGGAGCTAATCCCCCCCGCATGGCGGGAGCAGACCGCCACCCTCGCCCCTCGCGCCGCGCTACCCACCCATATCCATGACCGCAACCTGATAGACGAACTCCCCCCCGACCGCCGCGCCGCGATTACCGCCCGCAACCAGCAGACCGCCAAGCAAGCCCGCGATGGCACGCTCAAGATACTCGCTGGCTAACAAGGTGAGCCAGCGGATTAGGTTCAGCGGCGCAGAGGAAAAGCCACTGACGTAGGGGCGGGTTGCACTCGCCCCACTGATTTTTGATAACTTGACAAGTCCCTGTCCTTGCCTTATACTTGCTTATACACGAACAAATGTGCTAGCATATGCGGCGGGAGACTAATGAAGATGCGCGGACTAGGCGGCGGGACGATCTGGAAGGTGATAGCGGGTGGGGCAATAGTGGCGGTGCTGGCCTTTGTGCTGGCTTCCTTCTGGTCGCGGCCACAATCCACGCTGGCCCACCTCAGCGGCTGGCAGCCAACCGACCCCAGCGCGGCCCAGTCCTACGCCGCCCGCGTGGTGGTGGGTCCGTCCGACGCAGGGATGGTGGTGTCGCTGGGGCCGGGGATTGGCGGGCAGCAGCCGATAACCTCACCGCAGTCGGCTCCCCCCATCCCGCCCGCCGGTTACACTGGGTCTAACGATGAGGATACCCCGCAGGGCAGGCCCATTGACCTCACCCGCGACGATTGGATTATCACCCAAACCAACGCGCAGCACTGGGCCAACGAGGGGCTGGGCGGCCTCGACCTCGCCTTTCGCCAGAACTCGCTGGGCACGCCCCTGCACGCCACTATGCGCGGGCTTGTGGGTACGCTGAAGGACAGGGGCAATGGCACAGGCTACGGCAACGCGGTGTACATCAACGGCTACGTTGACCCCCGTAGCGGTCTCAGCTACAACACCCTCTACGGTCACTTCCAGAAAATCTACGTCAGCGGCGGCCAAGCGGTCAGTCGCGGCGACGTGTTGGGCGAGATGGGCAGCACCGGCTGGTCCACCGGCCCGCACGTGCATTACGAAGTGTGGCGTTGCCAGATGACCCCCGAAGAGGTGCAAAAAGGCATTGCCCCCGGCACCGTCAACCACAGCCATACCGAGTGCGTCAGCATTGACCCCCAACCGTACATCTGATTTTGGATTTTAGATTTTAGATTTTGGATTGGTGTTAGCTCTAGTAAGCCACCAAAATCTGGTATAATTGCCTGTCCGCCGCTCCCAACCAGTAACCAATCTACCCCCAGCGGTGTTATAAAATATGAACGTTGCATAGCTGGGCAGGGCGGATGCGATTCGCCCCTACACCAACCGGCACGCATCTAGCCGCGACTGCGTAACTGATTAAAAACATGAACGTTTCCGCAATCATCATCTTTAATCTTTCATCTTTAGTCTTTAATTTGAACTAGGAGCCAACATCATGTGTGGAATCGTCGCCTACACCGGCGAACAAGAGGCGATGCCGATTATCTTCGATGGGCTGAAGCGGCTGGAATATCGCGGCTACGACTCGGCGGGGATTGCTACGCTGGACCAGCATGACCGCATCGAGCTACGCCGCAGCGTGGGCAAGCTACACAACCTTGAGCAGATACTGAAGCAGTCGCCGATGAGCGGCCATGTCGGTATCGGTCACACCCGCTGGGCCACGCACGGCAAGCCATCCGACATCAATGCCCACCCCCATGTCAGTATGCGCGGCGAGGTGGTGGTCATCCACAATGGTATCATCGAGAACTTCTTGACCCTGCGGCAGGAGTTGGAGGACAAGGGCTATCGCTTCGTCTCCGAGACCGACACCGAGGTGCTGCCTCACCTCATCGAGGATTATATGCGAGGCGGGATGAATCTGACCGAGGCGGTACGGGCCACCTTGCATCGCATTCGGGGCGCGGCGGCAATTGTGGTGATGTGCATCCAAGAACCCGGCACCCTTGTGGCCGCCCGCATCGCCAATGCCGGTGGGGTGGTGGTCGGCTATGGCGATGGCGAGATGTTCGTCGCCTCCGATGTGCCTGCTATCTTGCAGCACACCCGCCGCGTGGTCTTCCTCAACCCCGCCGAGGTTGTCACCGTCACCCCGCGTGGCGCAGTGTTCACCGATTTGGCGGGCAAAGAGCTAGACAAGCCGATTACCACCGTATCATGGGACCCAGTGGCGGCGGCGAAGGGTGGCTACAAGCACTTCATGGAGAAGGAGATATACGAGCAGCCCCGCGCCCTGACCGACACCATTCGCGGGCGGGTGGACATTGCCAACAACCGCGTGCTGCTCGAATCCACGAACATCAGCGAGGCACAGGCCCGCGCCCTCAGCCGTGTCATCACCGTGGGGATGGGCACCTCCCGTCACGCCGCGATGGTGGGCAAGTACATCATCGAAGAGCTAGCGGGGATACCGGCGGAGAGCGAAGTCGCCAGCGAGTTCCGCTATCGCAACCCCTACATCGGCGTGGATACCTTGTTCGTCGCCCTCACCCAGTCGGGCGAAACGGTGGACACCCTTGAGGCGATGGCCGAGGCCAAGCGCAAAGGCGCAGCCTTGTTGGGCATCACCAACGCGGTGGGCAGCGAGGCGAGTCGGCTGTGCGATGGGGTCATCTACCTGCACGCCGGGCCGGAGATTAGCGTCGCTTCGACCAAGACTTTCACCTGCTCGTTGGTAGACCTGCTGCTGCTGGGCATCTATCTGGGACAGACGCGGGGCACGGTCAGCGAGGAAAGAGTATCGCAACTGCTGAACGCGGTCAACGCCCTGCCCACGCTGGTGAGCCACTTGCTGGAGGAGACTGAGGCCAATCGAGCCATCTACGAGCGGCTAGCCCGCAAGTACGGAGGGGCGAGCAACTTCCTGCACCTCGGTCGCGGCATCAACTACCCGATTGCCCTCGAAGGGGCGTTGAAGCTGAAGGAGATTAGCTACATCCACGCTGAGGGTTTCGCCGCGGGGGAGATGAAGCATGGTGGCATTGCCCTGATTGACCACGACCTGCCCAGTGTGGTTATTGCCCCCATGGACCGCATCCACGACAAGATGATTAGCTCTATCGAGCAGATTAAGGCCCGCGACGGCCAAGTTATCGCCATTGCTACCGAGGGCGACGAGGAGATAAAGGACAAGGCCGACGACGTAATCTACATCCCCGCCACCGACCCGCTGCTAGTCCCCATCCTCGCTACCATACCCCTGCAACTGCTTGCCTACCACATCGCAGTACGGCGCGGTGCGGACGTAGACCAGCCTCGCAACCTCGCTAAGTCGGTCACGGTCGAGTGATTTTGGATTTTAGGGTGGGCTACACTCACCCCTTGAAGCGTAACAACGTTGCTGTTAATTATGAAGCAGGTCAACCCCAATGCGGCGTTGACCTGCTTCATCTGCGCTATCCTGATTAAGCCGCCCCGTCAATCCACAAGGTTGTCGAACAGATAGTGCGCGTCCAAAGCGGTAGCGATGTTCTCTACCATCAAGCCATTCACCACTTCGACCACCCCATATTTGGCCTTCACCTCGGCCTCGATGCGGTGACGTTGGGCTTCGGATTGCACTACCCCATCAATGTAGGCAACCCCATCCTCGATTTCAATGCGAATATCGCTGGTATCGTCGGCAATATGCTGTGTCTCCTGATTACTGTTGGCCGGGAGGGTACCAGCTTGGTATTGGGTGTAAGCAATCATCGTCTCGCTGCCTCCTCATTCAAGTTTATAAGTAGCATCATACTACTCCTTTGCTTATAGGGCATGAACTGTGCCACCACCCTACAGCTTCAACTTACCTTGACTATGCTGCCCCTAGCTGTTATGATTTGGCCGGTGTGGATAGGCGCGTTGCCGCCTGCATGATGGTGATAGAAACTAAGGGGTGAAGGTAGAGCGATGGACGAGAACGAGCCGCAGGGCTTGATTGCCAGCGTGACGAACGAGGCGGAGGTGCCCGACCAAGTTTGGTTGGAGTTCCGTGAGGGTTCGCCCCCCCTGTTGGCGGCCAGCCTGAAGCAGCGGGGGGCGCGGCTGATTGGCCTGACCGCCTATCCGCTCGACTATCCGCAGACGGGCGAGGCGATGGTCTGCTATCATTTTGCCGTGCCCGCGGGTAGCGGCGAGAGCATGTTCAGCGTCAAGTTTGCGACCGCCAATCGGCTGCTGCCCTCGATTGCCGACCTCTACCCCGGCGCGGGCTGGCAGGAGCAAGCACTGGGCGAGCGCTATCATATCGGCTTCAATGCCGAGGCTGCGCCGGTGGCGGGGATGTTGACCTCGTGAGCTACGAACTGAAGATTGAGCCACCCGCCGCCGGGCTGCCCAGCGACACCCACCTAACCATCGAAGCGGAGGGCAACCGCGCGGCGGCGGTCCACTTTGTGGTCGAAGACCTCGGCCATCAACATGAGGACGCGCTGGCGGGGCTAGATGTCTTCGACGCGCTGACGCAGATAATCGCGCAAGGGTGGGCCGACCCGGTGGCCCGCAGCCTCGCCTTCGCTCTTGCTCTGGAGCGGCAACGCATCACCCCCCCGCGACGGGTGCAGAGTCTACGCCAGATTGCCGCCGAGTTGGAGCGGGCGGGTCGTCATCTCAGCGTGGTCGCCGCTATCCTCGACACGGCCGGGGCAAGGGGATGGGGCGAACGCCTTGCCCCCGCTATCCAATTGCTGGCCCAAGCCCAAGCCGCCGCCTACCCCGATGCGGGTGTATCGCAGATTAGCATCGGCGGGGCGGCGGAGGTAGGCGATGCCGATGCGATGGTGGATGCGGTAACTCACGCCGAGGGGCAATTGCGCCGTTTGCTGGAACGGCTGATACACGACCGCGCAGTGTTGGCGCGGCTGGTGGGGGTGGGGCTACTCACCCGCGAGGATGCGGTCAGCTTCGGGGCGGTTGGCCCCTTTGCGCGGGCCAGCGAGGTGGCCCTCGACGTGCGCCATTCTGCCCCTTATGCTGCCTATGCTACCACCGAGGATGAGCGGGTTACGCCGCTGGTGCAAAGTGGGGGCGACGTATTTGCCCGCCTCGTGGTGCTGCTGCTGGAGACGCTCACCGCCCTGCAATTGGTGCGCCAAGCGGTGGGCGAACTGGCTGCTGAAGTAAGGACAACGGTCAAGGCCAAGCTGCGTCGGGTGATACCCAGCGCGGGCGACCTCATCAGTCGGGTGGAAGCACCGGGCGGCGAGTTGCTTTGCTACCTCCGCCTCGGCGATGACGGGCGTATCGCGGGGCTGCGTTGGCGTAGCCCGACCCAAGCGAATATGCCACTCGTACCTCAGCTACTCAGCGGCCAAGAGCTTGCCGATGTGCCGCTGATTATGCTGTCCGCCTATCTGTAGCCTCTCCTGCTGGTAAGTTGCCAGAAAGATGCCTAATTTGCCCACCTACTTGCCGATGTTGATATTGCTGGCCGCCGCGCTGGGCGTTGTGGGGTTGGATTGGCAGCCCCGCTTGCGCCCCTACACCGGCTGGCTTGCCACCCTCGGCGTGGCGGTTGCGCTGGTGGTTGTGCTATACCCAGCGGTGGGGTTTAGCGGGGTGTGGCTGCGGCTGCCCGCTGGCGACATATCTCTGAAGCTGGGGGCGGATGGATTGAGCCAGCCATTCGTGTTGCTCAATCTGCTGCTCGGCGGTCTGGCGTTGCTGGGCAGCAGCGGGACGAGACAGCGACGCGGCTTCTACCCCACTGCCCTGCTGCTGCTTACTGCCCTGCTGGGGGTATATCTGGCGACCGGGTTCTTCTGGCTAGCCGCGAGTTGGTGCGTGGTGGCAGTAGTGGCGTGGATGCTCATCCTCGGCGAAGGGCAGGGCGGCGAAACGCAGGCGCGGGCAATAGGGGCGACATTGGCGGGGCTGTGCCTGCTGGGAGCGGTCGCTTACCTCGCGCGGCTGAACGGCGGCAGGCTGGATTACGCAGCAATCACCCCCAGCACGATTACTGACCTGATACCGCTGTTGTTGTTGCTGCTAGGGCTGCTGATTGGCGCAGCGCAGTATCCCCTGATATGGGTGGGAGGTGGGACTGTCGCGCCGCACTGGGCGGGCCGTGCGTTGGGGTTCGGTCTCGGCCTCGGCCTGCCGGAGTTGTATATCGCGCTACGGGTAGAGCGCATCGTGGGGGGCGGTGGGCTGACCCTGCCCGAATGGTGGTATCTCACCCTTGCGATAGTGGGTGGGGTGACGGCCCTGCTGGGTGGCATCTTCGCGCTGCTCGCGCACTCGGCGGGCGATGCGCTGGCGATGCTGACCGTAAGCGGCGGTGGGCTGGCCCTCTTCGCTCTCAGCCTCCACTCGCCCGCGGCGGACACGGCGGCCCTGCTGCTGGGGTTCGGCTTGGCGGCGGGGCGGGTGGCAATCGCGGTTGGCAGCGGCGGGGGACAGCGGCTGACCGCGATTGCGGGTGGCTTCACGTTGGCGATGTTGCCACCGTTCGGCGGGTTCATCGGCTGGTGGTTGTTGCTTCGCGCCGCCTTGAGCAGCGACCATCGGGTAGCTCTGTTCGTGGTCGCCGCTAGCTTGCTGCTCACCTTGCCCACCGCTGCTGCGTTGGTCGCCGAGTCACGGGGTACGGTGCAGGATAGCCCAAAGGTGGAGGCAGAGACCGCCCCCCCACGTCGCTTCAAGCTGCCGCTTGCCTCCACGCTGGCCCTCATCGGCCTCGCCGCCTTCAGCCTTGCGCTCACCCTCGCCGCGCCATTCCGCGCTTGGCTGCTGGGGGGGTGGGACTTGACCGCTGCCGATAGCTTGCCTACGCTGGGGATAGGGGCGGGGTTGGGGACGATGCTGTTGCTGTGGTTGGGGCTAAATGTACGCGGCGGACGGGTGGCGACCGCGATTGAGCCGCGCGGGATGGGCGCAGCGGACGTACTTGCCCCCTTCGGCCTGTACCTACGTTGGCTGCGCTGGCTACATCCCCGCACATGGGCCGCGCTGGTTGCCCCCCTCGGCGGTGTCAGCGAGTCCGCGCTGGCCCGTCTCGACCACGCCCTAGAGGGCCGCTACTACATCATCGCCACCGCCTTGTTCCTGCTGGTCGCCCTGTTGGTGATGAGTAGGTAGCCCCGGCCAGCAATTATCATTCTACCTTCTAATATCGAGGGCTATGAACGTAAACCTAATCGCGATCGGGCTAATCATTACGGGCGTGCTGCTGGTGCTGCTGCGCGACTGGCGGCTGCTGGTGCCTGCGCTGTTGGCCCAATATCTGCTGCTCGGCCTGTTGATTGGCAATGCCTTGCCGACGGATACCCATATCCTCGTTGACCTGAGCAGTGCCGCGCTCATCGAGGCGACCACCGGGTTGACCGTAGCCCTGCTGTTCGCCGCCACCGCCCGCACCATCGAGCGCACCGACCTCACCGCCGCGACCTACAGCGGGCAGGAGCTTGACGAGTTCCAGCAGGCCGCACTGCGCCGCCAGCAACGTCGTGCCGCGCGGGTCAGTGCCGAGGCCCGCGCCTCGCGGCGCGCAGTGGTGGGCGAGTACCTGCTGCCCGTCGCCGCCCTGCTCATCTGTGGCCCAGCAGCCTACGCCCTCAGCCAAGTCTACCCTATCGGCGGGGATAGCCTCACCAACTTCAGCTTCTACTGGGTGATATTGACTGGCCTATTCACCCTGTTGCTCGCCCGCGACATCATCAAGGTCAGTGTCGGCTTGATGGTGGTGCTGAACAGCTTCAGCCTGCTGCTGGCAGGGTTGGGGCAACGCAGCGGGCTACTCATCGAGGGGGCGCAGGCAGCAGTGACTATCGGGTTGGCGACCGCGCTCAGTTACTTGTGGCTCACCCTCTACTCGCGGCTACGCAGCCTGAACCTAGACGAGGTGCTGCACAGTGACGATTGAGTTGCTGGCGGTCATC
>JBBSEE010000058.1:0-9115 GCA_038239995.1 Chloroflexia bacterium
CGAACAATTGCCCCAGCGCGATGTGCTGATTACCGTCTACAACGTCGAGGGCAAGGTAATCGCCACGCAGGATGGCAGTTTGCCCCCGGCTATTTTTCGCACGGGCGGCAACGACAACGCGGATAATCAGGCGGCAGTGGGGCATGGGCTAGCGTGGCCCGTCGCGGATGCTAGCCTCGTCAACCTCGTCCTGTATCAGCCCCCCGGCGTACCGCAGCGCAGCGTGCAAGGGTTGACCGACGGCAGTGGGCGGGCGATGCTCCTCTACTTGCCGATAAGTGGGCCGGGCGGTAATATCGGGGTGCTAGCCCTGAGCATCAGCATGGCGCAGAGCGATGCGGTGCTACTGTGGCTGCGCTATGCCCTGCCGCTGGGTATCATCGTGGCAATACTGGTCAGCTTCCTGCTCGGTGTGCCGTTGGCCCGCGCCCTGCTCCGCCCGCTCAATCGGGTGGTGGGGGCGGCCAATCGCATCGCGGGGGGCGACCTTGCCGCCCGCGCCGCCCTGCCATCACGCAACGAAATTGGTCGCCTCGCCCAGTCGTTCGACAGCATGGCCGACCGCGTACAGGCGGGCTTCACCGCCCAGCGTCTGTTCGTCGCCGATGCCAGCCACGAGCTAAAGACCCCCCTCACCGCCCTGTCCGGTGAAGTGGAGATGCTGCTCACCGGCGCGGACGCGGGCGACCCCGCTGCCACCCGCCGCCTGCTCACCTCCATGGACAAGGAGATTGGGCGGATGTCTCGCCTCGTCGCCGACCTACTCACCCTCTCGCGGCTCGACTCCGAGGCGGGCGGTTCGCTAGCCCCCGCGCCGATGAGCGAACTGGTGGACCTCACCGCCCTCTGCCGCGAAGTGGCGGAGCAGACCGGCCACCTTGCCCCCCAGCACGTGGTTAGCTGCGACTTCCCCAACACACCGATTTGCGTGCGTGGCAACCCTGACCGCCTGCGCCAAGTGCTGCTCAACCTCGCCGACAACGCCCGCAAGTTCACCCCGCCCGGTGGCGGCATCAGCTTCGCGCTGCACCAGCAGGGGCAGTACGCGCTGGTCAATGTCAGTGACAGCGGGGTGGGCATCCCTGCCGCCGACCTGCCCCACATCTTCGACCGCTTCTACCGTAGCGACAAGTCTCGCACCCGCGCATCGGGCGGCAGCGGCCTCGGCCTCGCGATTGCCCAAGCGATTGCCACCGCGCATGGTGGGGGCATCAGCGTCGCCTCGGAGCCGGGCAAGGGCAGCAACTTCCAGTTTGCTCTGCCCCGTGCTGGTTGAGGGTAGAAGGTAGAATCTAAAAGGAAGAGCTTGTATGTTCGCTACCCTCTCGATATGTTGGTGGCGCATCAAAGCCCCGCTGCCCCTTTCTTTGTTTCGCTCCCCCTTACTTTGCCATAGCTCTGTTAGTCATCACATTAGATTGACTTTGCAGTATAAATAGGTTATAATAACCCCCAACCCCTACCGGGGGGGTAGGGGTTTAGCGCAAGGGGGGAGTTTATGTATGGAAACCAAAGAACAGCATGATACGGGTAGTGCGATGTCACGAGCCGACGAATATATGGCGATGCTAGGCGATAGTACGGAGGCGGGAATAAGCCAGATACCGGCTGAATCCTCAGTTGTAGGCCACCAAATGATGCGCCAGTCTAATCATGGCGAGATGAGCCACGATATGTCCGACCCACAGATGGCGAAGGCGATGGAAGATGATATGCGTAGGCGTTTCCTCGTCGCCCTCGTCCTCACCGTGCCAGTCATCCTCTACTCCGCATTGGGACATTCGCTGTTTCACCTCGACCTACCTAGCCCCATCCCGGTGAACTGGCTGCTTTTTATCCTTACCACCCCGATCGTGTTGTGGGCGGGCTGGATATTTATCGGCGGTGCATTCGCCGCCTTGCGGAGCCGCCGCCTCGATATGAGTGTGCTAATCGCCACCGGCGTGCTGGCTGCCTACCTGTTCAGCGTCTACATCACCTTGACTGGCGGTGAGGACAGCTTCTACGACGCGGCGGCGATGCTGGTAACATTCGTGCTGTTCGGCCACTGGATGGAGATGCGTTCACGGCGCGGCACTACCGATTCCCTCCGCGCCCTGTTCGACCTCGTACCGCCCAGCGCGACGGTGATTCGCAATGGGCAAGAGGTGCAGGTTGGCACCGCTGAAGTCGTGGTCGGCGACCTGCTGCGCCTGCGCCCCGGCGACAAGGTGCCGGTAGATGGGCTAGTAATCGAGGGCAGCACTACCGCTAACGAGAGCCTAGTCACTGGCGAGAGTATGCCCGTAGAGAAGCACGAGGGCGACTCGCTGATTGGCGGCTCAATCAATCAGTCGGGCAGTGTAGTGATGCGGGCTACGAAAGTGGGGGCGGACACCGCGCTGGGGCAAATCACCAATATGGTACGCCAAGCTCAAAACTCGAAAGCCCCCGGCCAGCGGCTAGCTGACCGCGCTGCTACCGTTTTGGTCATCGTCGCGGTCGGCAGCGGGCTACTCACCTTCATCCTCTGGAAGTTTCTGGGCGGCCAACCTACCATCGTGGCACTCACCTTTGCCATCTCTGCGGTGGTCATCGCCTGCCCTGACGCACTCGGTCTTGCCACCCCCACCGCGGTGGCAGTCGGTATTGGTTTGGGAGCCAAGCACAACGTGCTGATTAAGGATGCCGCCACTTTGGAAGGGGTCTCTGCGATTAAGGCGATAGTGTTGGACAAGACTGGCACCTTGACTGAGGGCAAACCGAAGCTGACCCGATTGGTAGTGGTCGAGGGCGCAGCGGTAGATGAGGACGAGCTGCTACGCCTCACCGCCGCCGCCGAACAGGGCAGTGAACACCCGCTGGCCGCGGCGATTATCGCGGCGGCTAAGGAGCGTGGTCTACGTCTAAGCCTAAGCACTGAGTTCGCGGCTTTGTCGGGGCGGGGGCTTCGCGCTACGGTAGATGGCAAGCGGGTGTTGGTTGGCAATCAAAGGCTGCTTGATGAACAGCAGGTAAGCATACCTATATCGCTAGCTGCCCAAGCCCACCAACTTGCCGACACGGGTAGCACGCCGATGTACGTTGCGGTAGATAGTAAGGCGGCGGGTATCGTGGCGGTCGCCGATACGGTCAAGGCCGCCGCAAAGGAGACAGTACATCTGCTCAAGCAGCGTGGCATCGAGCCAGTGATGATTACCGGCGACAATCAGCGCGTTGCCGCCACCGTCGCCCACGAACTGGGCATTACCCGCTTCTACGCCGAGGTGCTGCCCGCAGATAAAGCCCGCTACGTGAAGGAGCTACAGGCCGAGGGCAAGCGGGTGGCGATGGTCGGCGACGGAGTCAACGATGCTCCCGCGCTTGCTACTGCCGACATCGGCATCGCCATCGGAGCGGGTACTGATGTGGCGATTGAAACCGCCAATATCGTGCTGATGAAAAGTGACCCGCTGGACATCTTGCGGGCAATTATCCTCTCCCAAGCAACCGTGACCAAGATGAAGCAAAACCTGTTCTGGGCCAGCATCTACAACCTGCTGGCGATACCCGTCGCCGCTGGTCTCTTTTATAGCAGTTTGGGGTGGCAGATACGCCCAGAGATAGCCGCGCTGCTGATGTCGGTGTCCAGCATCATTGTCGCCACCAATGCGGTGCTGCTGCGTTCGGTCGAGGGCAAACTGCGTAATCCCTCCCTTTCCTAAAACGTAGTTTGGTGAACCGTGCGCCTGCTGCGGGTGTATACCAATTGTCGCTGCTGGTACGCTAATGGTATAATAGGACATGAACCGTTCGCATAAGCTAAGGAGGGGTAGATGACCGCAACGCAGAGTGGGGAGAGTAGGCCGGTGATGCAGACCGCGCATGGTCAGACCTTTGACCCAGTGGTGAACTTCAGGGAGACCGCCGCGCGGATTGAGACCGAGGTGGGCAAGGTGATAGTGGGGCAGAAGCCTTTGGTGCGCGAGGTATTGATTTGCTTGCTGGCGGGGGGCAATGGGCTGCTGGAAGGGGTGCCGGGGTTGGGCAAGACCCAACTGGTACGCACTATGGCCCAAGTGTTGGAGTGCAGCTTCGACCGCATCCAGTTCACCCCCGACATGATGCCCGCCGACATTATTGGCACCAACATCATCGTGGAGGATGAGGATGGCAGGCGCAGCTTCCGCTTCGAGAAGGGGCCGCTGTTCGCCAACCTCGTGCTGGCCGACGAGGTGAACCGCGCTACCCCCAAGACCCAGTCTGCGCTGCTGGAAGCGATGCAAGAGGGGACGGTTTCGATTGCCCGCCACGTCTACCAATTGCCCCAGCCCTTCTTCGTGCTGGCGACCCAGAACCCGCTGGAGATGGAGGGGACGTACCCCTTGCCCGAAGCGCAACTGGACCGCTTCTTCTTCAAGATGTTGGTGCCCTTCCCCAACGCCGAGGAGCTAGCGATTATCAGTTCGCGCACCACCGGCGGGCAAACTGCCAGCGTCCACAAGGCCGCGGACGGCGCGACCATCGTGCAGTTGCAAGAGCTTGCCAAGCAGACCCCCATTGCCGTTCATGTGATAAACTATGCGGTGCGTATCCTGCTTGCCACCCACCCCGACCGTAGCCCCACCGCGATGGTGAAGAAATACGTGCGCTACGGAGGCAGCCCGCGCGGCTTGCAGGCGATGATTATGGGGGCGAAGATCACCGCCTTGCTGGATGGGCGCTACAACGTCGCCTACAAGGACATTCGCGCCGTGGCGGTCGCCGCCCTGCGTCATCGCATTATCCTCAACTTCGATGGTGAAGCCGAGGGTATCAGCACCGACAGCATTATTGCTAACATCATCGAGGAGGTGAAGGAGGAGGGTTGATGCGCGTAGACCTGAACTGCGACATGGGCGAATTGGCAGGCGACATTGATGCGCGGCTGATGCCCTACATCACCTCAGCTAACGTCGCCTGCGGCTTGCACGCGGGCGACAGCCTTGTCATCGCCCGCACCATTGCGCTGGCAAAGGCGCAGGGCGTGGCGGTGGGTGCCCACCCCGGCTATGATGACCGCGCCAACTACGGTCGCCGCGAGATGCAGCTAGACCCCGCCGCGCTGGATAGCCTGTTGCTCTACCAGTTGGGGGCACTCAAGGCGTTGGTCGAGGGGCAGGGGGTGGAGCTTACCCACGTCAAGCCGCATGGGGGGTTGTACAACCAAGCTGCCCGCGACCCTGCCCTTGCCGCGGCGATTGCCCACACCGTGCGCCGCTTCGACCCCCGCCTCGTTCTGTTCGGGCTGGCCGGTTCGCCCGGATTGGCCGCGATGAAGGCGGTAGGGCTGCGAGTGGCGGCGGAAGCCTTTGCCGACCGCGCCTACGATGCGGATGGCACCCTGCGTTCACGGCAACTAGCGGATGCGGTTATCACCGACCCCCAAATTGCCACGCTACAGGCATTGCATATCGTCGCGGATGGGTATATAATAAGCTCCGACCAGAGTAAGTTCGCGGTGCAGGCGGACACCATCTGCGTGCATGGTGACAACCCCAACGCCCCCGCCGTGCTGGCGGCCATTCGCACCGCGCTGGAAGGGGCAGGGGTCGCAATCGCTCCGCTCTCTACGGCGGCCTTGCCCCCACGACCGCGCCGCCCACCCACCGAGGCCGCCGATGCCGCCTAAGCTCTATCTCATCAGCCGAAGCTAGCCGAACATCGCCCCGCTGGAACAGGAGACCGTCTTGCCCGCTTACTTCCGGCTCGATTACGACTGCCCCCCCAAGAACCGCTACGGTGCGCCGATGCTCTACCAACTCGCCTTGCTGGAGGAGAAGGTGATTGCGATTAAGGAGCAGCGCGAACAACTGACCGCCTCGCAGCAGTTTGACCTGCAACTGATTGATACCGAACGGGGCAGCGCGGCTATCCCTCTCAACCTCGCCGACGCAGAACGCGCCCTCGCCCCCCTCCGCAGCATCACCTCGACCTGTAGCAAATGCCCCGCCAACTTTGTGGCCCAAGAACAGGGCCGCCCCCGTGCCGCTGGCTGCTGGGCGACGGTCAACTACCCGATTGACGAGATTAGCGAAAGCTTGCTCGGCCTCACCGTGCAGCGTTTGGCCGACAGCGAAACCGACAGCAACGCTCGCGACTTCCTTGAACTCATCGCTGCCGACCAACGCCGCTACACCGGCCTCAGCGTTGCCACCCTGCGCGGACGGCGACACGAGGGGGCATCGGTAGAAGCCCGCCCCACCACCCGCATCCTCGTCACCGCCGCGCTGGACGGCACTATCTTCGAGAGCGCGGTTGACCCCTTTATGGTCAGCTATGTGTACGCAGGGGCCCGGGTGGACATCGGGGCGAACAAGGTTTGGCAACTGCTGTTCAACAGTCGCATCCCCGCCGAAGTGGTACCCACCTACCAGCTGTTCGTCAGCGCGTGGCTGAACGAGGGGGTGCGGACGATGAACAGTTCGCTTACCACCTTCGAGCAGCGCGACAGCATCAGCAACTCACGGACGATGAACAACCTACTCCGCCTCCGCAAGATGCTCACCCTTGCCAACAGCTTGCAGGTGGGCCTGAGCGTGGAATATTGAGCGATGTACCCCGCGCCGCGCTTGCGCCCCCTCGGTGATGCGGCCCTGCTGGTGGAGTTCGCGGCGGACATCAGCGATGCGGCTCTGGCCCATGTGCAAGCTGCCCTCGTCGCCCTCGCTGCCATCCCCAACCTTGAGCTAGTCCCCGCCTACACCTCTATCCTCATCCTTTACCCGCCCACTATCTCATACCCCAGCTTGCGCCGCCGCATCCGTGCCGCGCTGCGTAACCTCGACCCCGCCGCCATGCCGCCGCGCGAGGTAATCATCATCCCCACTGCATATGGCGGTGAAGCTGGCCCCGACCTTGCGGCGGTGGCGGCGATGCACCGTTTCAGCGAGGAAGAGGTGATAAGGTTGCACACCAGCCTTGTCTACACCGTGTATATGCTCGGCTTCGCCCCCGGTTTCGCCTACCTCGGCAGCTTGCCGCCGGAACTGGATACCCCTCGCCGCCCCACTCCCCGCCTGCACGTCGCCCCCGGCAGCGTCGGACTCGCGGGCCGCCAGACCGGCATCTACGCGCTGGACACCCCCGGCGGCTGGCAAATCATTGGCCGCACCGCCCTGACCCTGTGGGAGGCCGAACGCGACCCGCCATCCCTGCTTCGCCCCGGC
This sequence comes from Chloroflexia bacterium, assembly GCA_038239995.1. Classification (GTDB taxonomy): domain Bacteria; phylum Chloroflexota; class Chloroflexia; order QHBQ01; family QHBQ01; genus QHBQ01. The sequence goes on from JBBSEE010000058.1 coordinate 7,167, forward strand.
GACCGCGTGCGCTTCGTGGTGATATAGAAATTAAAAAGCCCCCATAAAGGGAGCTTCAATCTTGCCTCTTTAGCTAGCGAACGCCCTTTACTTCCCATTCATCCGATAACCTACCCCACGAATGGTCTCTAGCAGTAGGGGGCTAGAGGGGTCAACTTCGATTTTCTCGCGTAGCCAGCGCATATGTACATCAACGGTGCGGCTGTCGCCCACATAGTCGTAGCCCCACACTTGGCTCAACAATTGGTCGCGGGTGAATACTTGCCCGTGATTGAGCATCAGGAAGGCTAGCAGGTCGAACTCGCGTGGTTTAAGGTTCAGTTCCTCTCCATCGCGGGTGGCACGGTGCTGGGTGGTGTCGAGGGTGAGGTTGGCAAGGCGGAGGATACTGGGCTTGGGGACGGGGTTAGTGGCTTGGGGATGGGCAATCACCGGGTCGTCGGTGGTGCGGCGTAGCATCGCCTTCACCCGCGCCATCAATTCGCGCAGGCTGAACGGCTTAGTCACGTAATCGTCCGCCCCAATTTCGAGGCCCAGCACCTTGTCGAACTCCTCGTCGCGGGCGGTGAGCATGATAATCGGCACGTTGGTTTCGCGGCGGAGCAAGCGGCAGACTTCGATACCGTCGAGGCCGGGCAGCATCAGGTCCAGCAGGATGAGGTTGGGCGGGCTGATGCGGGCCGAGCGCAGGGCGGCCAGCCCATCCTCGGCAGTATCCACCGTGTATCCCGCCTTGACCAGATTGTAACGCAGGGTGTCTAGCAAGGTGGGTTCGTCGTCAACTACTAGAATACGCTCCATCAGGTCTCCCCTATTAAGGTTTGTTCGGTCGGCAAACATATTATACCCAATGGCAGGGGGATAGTGCAAATCGCCACGAAAAGGGGTGGGGAAGCAATCTCCCCGCCCCGCGTCATCGTGCTAGCGTCAAAACCTTTGGGTTTGACTCCTTTGCTCTTATACCGAATAGCTGAGGAGATGGTGTATTTTATGTAGGGGCGCAGATTTATCGCGCCCATCCGTTTTACCCCAACACCATCGCGATATAGTATTATTCCCGCGCCCACCAGATGATTGCGCTCCGCCCTGCCACATGGCCGCCTGCGCTGGCGCGGTCATCGCCGCTGAAGAAGATTTCGTGCAGGCGGGCGCGGAGGTGCATCAGCTTGCCGCTCTCGCTGGGGTGCAGGCAAAGCCGCTCTTGGTAGTTGGCAACCGCATCGTCCAGCGAGTCGTAGCTCCAGAACATCTGGGTTTTCACCACCGTAACATGGGGATAGATACCGAGTTGGCAGAGGACATTGTAGGCATCGCGGTAATCGGGCTGCGGCATCATCGGTTCGCCATGCACCTCGCGCCACAGTTCGGCGGTGTAATCGGGGCTTTGGCCCACCCGCAGGTAGATGAACAGCAGACCGCCCGCCCTCGTCGCTTGCTCCAACCCTTCGATAAATGGCTGAATCTCGGCAATGGGGTAGAGGACATGGGAGCAGATGGTAATATCGGCGCGGCCCATCCCCACCTCGTCGAGGGCTTGCGGCCACGCGGTGGGGACGATACGCACATTGCGAAGTTGGGCCAACTCGCAGTTCTCCGCCAGCAGCTTACGCATCGCGGGGCTAGGTTCGGTGGCGACTAGCTCTTGGGCTTGGTGGGCGAGGGGGATGGCGAAGCGGCCTGTGCCCGCCCCCACATCCAGCACGCTCATGCGGGGGTAAACCTTCTCCGCCACGTGGGCAAGGAAGGGGTCGCGCATGGGGCGACCGTAAGCGTCATAGTAGGGGCGTGTCACCGAGGTATGGAAGCTGCGGGCGCGACGCTCCCAGTAGTCGGGCGGGGCCGCGACGTGGCGTTGGCTTTCGATTTGGCGTTGCCGCGCCTCCACTATGTTGCACCAGCGGGCCACATAGTCAATATCGGCGGGGTAGTCGGCGGGGTCGAGGGGGTGC
>JBBSEE010000059.1:0-9033 GCA_038239995.1 Chloroflexia bacterium
CCCCACCCTGACCGCGGTCAATACCAACACGCCGACGATCACCCCGACCCCGCCGCCCTGCGCGACCAACACCCCGACCAGCACCCCGACGATCACCCCGACCCCGCCACCGGGGGCGACCAACACCCCGACTAGCACGCCTGCTGGCCCGACTATCACCCCCTGCGTTACCAGCTATTCGGACGTGTCGGTCGAGTATTGGGCGTATGGCTACATCCGCTACCTCACCTGCGCCAACATCGTGAGGGGCTACCCCGACGGCACCTTCCGTCCCGCCAACAGCAACACTCGCGCCGAAGTAAGTAAGATTGTGGTACTCGCCTACGCCTTGCCGATAACCACCCCGGCCAGCCCCAGCTTCAGCGACGTGCCGAGCAGCTACTGGGCCTACAGCTACATCGAGACGTTGCATGGGCGGGGGGTCATCTCCGGCTACCCAGACGGCACCTTCCAGCCCAACGCTATCATCAGCCGCGCCCAAATCGTCAAGCTGGTGGTGCTAGCCAGCGGCACGCCCGCGTACACCGGCCCGTTCACCGATTACCCCGATGTGCCAGCTAGCTACTGGGCATATGGCTACATCAAGACCGCGACGCATCAGCAGTGGGTAGGCGGGTACGGGGATGGCACCTTCCGGCCCAACACCGCTGCCACCCGCGCGGAACTGTGCCGCACCATCTACCTTGCGCTTGCCTTCCCGCTCGGTCGTCGGTAAGCATCTACCCACCGCCCCTTCGGATAACGGAGGTGGCGGCGCATTGCCCCGCTCACATCGTATCTTGGCCCCCAAACCGTGGATTAGGGCAATTTCTTTTTGGGTTAGTGTTGACCAAACGGGTGAGGTGTGATAAGATAGCAGCGTTAGCAGAACGGTTGTGCTGTATTCGCCCCCACACCCTACCAGCAGCGTTCCTGAAGCCAACGTTGGTGGTGGATGAGAAGGAGAAAGCAATGAGCGGAGTACGAGTGTTGGTTGGCACCCGCAAGGGTGCGTTCATCTTGACCTCAGACGGCAAGCGCGAAAAGTGGGACATCAGCGGCCCCCACTTTGCGGGCTGGGAGATATATCACCTCAAAGGCTCACCCGTTGACCCCAACCGGCTGTACGCCTCGCAGACTGGCGGCTGGTTCGGCCAGCTCATCCAACGCTCCGATGATGGAGGGGCGACATGGCAGCCAGTCGGTAACGAGTTCACCTACGCCGGTGTGCCCGGCACTCACCAGTGGTACGATGGCAGCCAACGCCCGTGGGAGTTCAAGCGCGTCTGGCACCTCGAACCATCCCTAACTGATGTGGATACCGTCTACGCCGGAGTCGAAGATGCCGCCCTGTTCCGCTCGGTAGACGGCGGAATGACATGGCAGGAGCTTGCCGGGCTACGCAACCACGAGACCGGCCCATCTTGGCAGCCCGGTGCCGGTGGGATGTGCTTGCACACCGTCATCCTCGACCCTAGTGTGCCTGAGCGAATGTTCATTGCTATCTCTGCGGCGGGCGCGTTCCGCTCCGACGATTCGGGAGAGACTTGGCACCCGACGAACCAAGGCCTGCGCTCGGAACATATTCCCGACCCCGCTGCTGAGGTCGGCCACTGCGTCCACCGCATCGCGATGCACCCCACGCGGCCCAACGTGCTGTTCATGCAGAAGCACTGGGACGTGATGCGTAGTGACGACGCGGGCGATTCGTGGCGAGAGATTAGCGGTAACTTGCCCACCGACTTCGGGTTCCCCATCATCGTTCATGCCCACGAGCCAGAGACTATATACGTTGTCCCCATCACCAGCGACTCCCTGCATTACCCGCCCGATGGCAAGCTGCGGGTGTATCGCAGTCGCACTGGCGGCCACGAGTGGGAAGCCCTCACCAACGGCCTGCCGCAAAGTGACTGCTACGTCAATGTGCTGCGCGAGGCGATGGCTGTGGACACGCTCGATTCGTGCGGCGTGTACTTCGGCACCACGGGCGGGCAAGTATACGTATCGGCCAACGCGGGCGACAGTTGGATGCCGATTGTGCGCGACCTACCGGCGGTGCTGTCCGTCGAAGTCCAGACCCTGCCATGATTCAAGTCGCCCTACCATACCATCTCCGCCAGCTAGCACACACCGGCCAATACGTGGAACTCGATGTTACCGCCCCCATGACTCAGCGAGCGGTGCTGGACGCGCTAGAGGCCCGCTACCCGATGCTGCGCGGCACCATCCGCGACCACATCACCCAAGTGCGTCGCCCCTTCCTGCGTTTCTTCGCCTGCGGGCAGGACTTGTCCCATGCCTTGCCCGATGACCCGCTACCCGACGCGGTGGTGCGGGGCGAGGAGCCGCTCTTGATTCTGGGGGCGATTGCCGGGGGCTAGCTAGCCTTGTGCTAACATCAAAATATCAAGCAAATAAGGCATTGACGTAGGGGCGCGACGAATCTGCGCCCCTACGTTTTTTACATTGCTCCCCTGATGCAGATAAACCCGGCAACTTTTTGCCGACAAACCTCAACATAGCTCAACAATCTGGATGACCCCACCACTATAATAGCTTCATCATGCTCGAACGTCGGGCAGTTAGCAAAATCCTAGCGGGGGCGGATTTGCCCCTACACATCGAAAGGAGAAGTTCCGGTGAAGAAGTACATCTTGCTGGGCATCGTCATCCTCGTCATCGGCTCGGTGGCTACGGCGTACTTTGCCCTCAGCAGCAATGGCGATGCGGTCAAGACCGCGCTCAACAATATGCGGAACGCAAAGAGCTACCACGCCGAAGTGGTGGTGGGCAGCACCTCATTCAACGGTGATTACGATTTCGCCAACAACAAGAGCAAAGGCAACGCTAGTGTGAACGGGGCCAATGCCAGTTTCGTGGTCAACGGCAGCGATTACTACATCAGCACCGACAGCGGCCAAACCTACGCCAAGTCCAGCAGCTCATCGCTTGCCCAACTGGCGACCTTGCCCAAGGATGCGATGAATCGTATCAGCGACAGCGTGAATAGCGGCTCCCTGCTGCTGGCGAAAGCGACCCCGGAGACCGATACTATCGGCAACGCCACCTGCAAGCATCTTAGCGGCAAGAACAGCAGCAACAACTCCGATATATGGGTCGCTACCGACGGCTCCTACGTATGCCAAATCAAGGTTTCTGGCACCAGTGGCGGGCAGGGCGATTTCACTATCAAGATTACCAACTTCAACGCCGCAGTGGACATCAGCGTTCCAGCAGCTAGCGATGCGGGCAGTGGCAGCACCACGGACCCGACCCCCACCCCCGGTAGCGGAACCGCTTGCTTGACCGACATTGCCACCGCCCTAGCAATGGGGCGGTGGTAGGCGGTTTTCCTCCTCTTGCCTACTTCTCCCAGCTAACCGGCGGGGGGCAGACCCGCTTATTGAAGTCGAATAGTGGCTGGTCAACCCCATACAGCTGAAGCTCCTCCGCCTTCAAGCCACGCGACACACGACAGGCGGCCAGCTTGAGCAGGTCATCGCGGCGTACCGTGTACTGATGCACCCGATAGTCGTTGTTGTAATTGACGGCCACAAGAAAGCGGCTGCTGTCAGGGCTGAAGCCAAAGCCCTGCCCGCTAACAAGGGCCAAATTGTTGCCGTGCTTGTCCCATAGTTGGGTTGTCCACACCCCGCTGTTGTAATCATTAGCACTCGTCAGGATGTAGTCCCCATCAGGGCTGAATATCGCATCAGTTTCACTGCCGATGCTCAGGCTGGCAAGTTCGTGGCCTTGCGTATCCCACAGTTTCGCTGGGCCGGAATTAGAGCCAGTCAGAATAGTTTTACCATCGGGGCTGAATACTGCGCTGTTCACATAGTTGCCGATGTCGCTGCCGAAGCTGGCGAGCAGTTGGCCCGATACGTCCCACAGCTTGGCGGTGCCATCCACGATGACTGCGAGCAGGTAACGGCTATCGCGGCTGAAGGTCGCACTGATCTCGAGGTCAGTGTTGCCATTGAAGTTGGTAAGCAATTGGCCGTTGCGCTGCCATAGACTGGGGTTGCCATCATAATTGGTGGTCAGGATATATTGACCATCGGGGCTGAACTGGGCCAGCGGCGCGACCGTAGATAGAGAGGTGGTAATCGTGGATTGCAGCTTGCCACTCATATCCCAAATCGAAGCGGGACCAGCGGGCGAAGCGGTGATGAGGTAGCGGCTATCAGGGCTGAACGAAGCATTGTATACCCCGCTTTCGGTTGAACCGATAGCAGCGAGTTGCGTGCCGGACACGTCCCACAGGCGGGCGATGCCCTTCACCGAGAGGGTGACGATGTTCTTGCCGTCGGGGCTGAACTTGCCGACATTTATTTGGTCATCTGCGGTGCTGTAGGTGGTAAGCAGCTTGCCTTCCTTACTCCACCGCCGCGCACTACCATCGGCGGAGCCGGTGAGGACGAAGTTGCCATCGGGGCTATACATCGCGCTCTGTATCACGTCGCCGTGTCCGCGCAGGATGGCGAGGGGCTGCCCAGTTACATCCCATACTCGTGCGGTGCCGTCAATGGAGGCGGTGAGGACGGTATTGCCGGTCGCATCGAACACCGCACTGTTCAACCCCGCGTTATGGCCGTTGATGATAGTGAGTTGGTTGCCCGCGAGGTCGAACAGCCGTGCGCTGCGGTCGTCCGCGGCGGTGAGGATGGTTTTACCATCGGGGCTGAACACCGCGCTTCGCAAAATATTGCTGTTGGAGTTAACGCTCGCCAGTTGCTTGCCCTGCAAATCCCACCTTCGGAAGGTATAATCGCTTGATGCGGTCAGGATGGTGGAACCGTCAGGGCTGAACACCGCGCTGTTCACCGCCGCGCTATGGCCGCTGAGGGTGGTGAGCAGCTTGCCCTGCTTGTCCCACAACTTGGCGGTTTGGTCAGCCGAGGCGGTCAGAATCATATCACCGTCGGGGCTGAACACCGCGCTGTTCACCGCCGCGCTATGGCCGCTGAGGGTAGTGAGCAGCTTGCCCGCTTTGTCCCACAACTTGGCAGTGTCATCGTCCGAGGCGGTGAGCATAAAATTGCCATCCCGACTGAAGGCCACCCCCTTCACAGTAGAGGTGTGGTCGCTGAGGGTGAGGAGCAGCTTGCCACCACTATCCCACAAGTTGGCGGAATTATCACGTGAAGCGGTCAGGATAGTGTTGCCATCGGGGCTGAAGGCCGCGCTCGTCACCTCGGTAGAGTGTCCGCTGAAGGTAGCCAGCAACTTACCGGATACGCTCCACAGCTTGGCGGTGCTGTCACCCTCCGCGGTCAGAATGGAATTGCCATCGGGACTAAACACCGCGCTGTTCACCCCTTCATAGTCGCGGTCGCCGCTGGTCGAAGATGCGATCGGAATTACAGTCGGGGGTATACTAGTAGGGCCAGCCGTTGCACTGGTGGGGGTGGGAACAGGGGTGGGCAGGGATGCGACGGCGATGCTGGGCACAACATCGAGGGTGAGGGAAAGAACCCCCGACAGGTCCACCGCCTCGCGGAGGGCCGCGCCGCTCAATTGGTTCTCGTTCCGCGCCACCGCTTCATAGCCAAGCAGCATGGCCGCCTCAACTTTACCCTCAGCCATTGCCCCACTGGAAGTTACCGCTAGTTGCTTAGAGTCGGCAAGTTTGGCGTTGGCTTGGGCAGTCGCTTGGGCGGCGATGGCGGTGTCGCGTTGCCTGCTGGCTTCGCTGCCGTTGGCGAGGGCGAACGCGGCGGCAATCAGGGCGGCGATGAATAGTACCGACAGCCCGGCGATAACCAACCGCTGGGAGCGAACTTGCCGCTGCCGCTGCCGCTCTTGGGCCTCATTGCTCAGGCGCAGCAACTCCTTAGCCTCGGCATCTTGCAAGGCAATGTCGCCCTGCTGCTCCAACTCCCGCGCCTCGGCGAGACGAATGCCGGTGAGTAGATAATCGCCCTTGCGCCCGCTGGCTAGCCATTCCTTCTTCGCCTCCTCGAAGTGGTCACGCCGCTCAAGCTCGGTGCGTTGCTGCTTAATCGCGGCTTGCAAGCGCGGCCAATTCTGAATCAGGCTCTCATGGGTAATGTCCACCTCGGCATCGTTGCCCTGAGGCGCGGCACTGAGGCTGAGTAGCCGCGCGTTGGCAAGCGCGTCAATCAGTTGCTGCCGCTGGGCCGAACCCTTTGCCAGTTCGCTGCGTTCGCGCTGAATCCGCACATAGTTGAGCGCATCGTCGGCGGGGGGCTGCACGAGGTCGAGCAGAATGGCGAGCATCTGCTGCTGCTCACCGCTGCTGCGCGGCTGCTGCTTCTTGCCATCGTAGTCAGCGAAGTCATAGACGGCATCGGCCCGTTGCTGCAAGGCGAAGCCGAGGTTGCCGTAATGCGTGATATAGGTTTCCAGCTTGAGCAGCCCGCCGTCCCAAAGCTCCTCCAGCGTCACCTGCAAGAGGGGCAGCAGGCTGGCATCGGCACTCGCTTCGCCCGCCAACCGCTCCACCAGACCCGGCTCCAGCCGCTTGTCGGCAGGCTGCTGCTGCACTGGCTTGGTGATCGCCTGCTTCAGTTCATCGCTGCTCATTACCCGCAAGTCAATGCCCGCTTTGGCGATGTCGTAGAGTTGCTTATCGGCGAACAGGGGGGGCAGATAGTCCACCCGCAGGGTGCAGATGATGTGGGTGCGGCACTCAATAAAGGGGGGCAGACTTTCCAGCAGGCTGAAGATGAGGCTGCGCTGGTCGGGCGGGGCGAGGGTAAACAGTTCCTCAAACTGGTCGAGGATGATGAGGTTGACTTGGCGGGCGGGGGTATGGGCTTGGAGATATTGGGTGAGCGCCGCGGCGTTACCAAACTGGGCGGGGTCGAGTAGCACCCCCTGCGCCAATTGCAACTGGGCCAGCGCGTCGAGCATGGCGAGGAGCGGAGCCGCTCCCGGCCTAATCACCGCGTGCCGCCCGCTGAAGCCGCGCCCCTTGTAGTAATCTTCCAGCGCGGGGATGAGACCGGCTTGGGCGAATGAGGATTTGCCGCTGCCCGATGCGCCGGTGATAAACAGCAGATTATGATGCTCCCCGCCCCCAGTCGAGGGGTTCAACTGCTCCCCTCCCCCCGTCGGGGGGAGGGTTGGGGAGGGGGCGGTGAGACGCGCAAGCGCATCGGCAACGTAGGTTTCCCGCCCGGCGAAGATGGCCCGGTCTTGATATTTGAAGCTGCGGAGGCCGAGGTAGGGGTTGGCAAGGCCCGCCACCTTGTACGGTAGGTCAGGGTCAGCGTTAAAGGTCTGCACGATGTCGCTGCCGACCGCGACCATGCCGGGGCCGTCCACGCTAACGTCCCCAGTGGAGATGTGGATGGGGCTACCACTCGCGCTATCTGGATTGTCGGTTGCCTCGCTCATCGCCTTGCCACTCCAATTCTCAAGGCTAGCATTCTTGCACCATACTATAGCACAAGGCACTAAAAAGTCAATTCGTTCCGCCGAAAGCCCGCTCAAGGGTTGCCAACACCCGCTGCTGATACTCGCTGGGGTAGTCGCGGTAACTCTGGGTGTGGCGGGAGCGGGGCGTGACCCACAATTCGCACGGTTCGCCTGCGGCATGGAAGAGGGAGACGGCATCTGCGGGGTCAACGAGGGTGTCGGCGGCGGCATGGATGAGCAGCAGGGGGCGGGGGGCGATGTGGCCCACCACATCAACCGCATCGTAGTCGCCGGGCCGAACATCGAGGTGGTTGGTGAGGGTGGCCGCGGTCATGCGGCTGAGGGGGGCGGTGATGATGCGCGGGTAGCCGCGTTCGAGCATACTGCTTTCGATTTCGCCCACCAGCTTGGCGAAGGCGCAATCGGTAATCACCGCCCGTAGGTCGGGGTACTCGGCGGCGGCGAGGATAGCACTGGTGCCGCCCATGGAGAAGCCCCAAACCGCGATGTTGGATTCGCCGCGCCTCCGCAGCCACGCCACCGCCGCGCCAACATCGTGCGACTCCAGTGCGCCGAGAGTGACCCGTTCGCCGTCGCTCTGCCCGCAGCCACGCTGGTCGTAGGCGAGGATGTTGTAGCCAGCGGCGACTAGCCAGCTAGCGTACTCCAGCAGGGAGTCGTGGGTACCCGCGTAGCCGTGCAGCAAGATGACGCTCCCTTTGGGCGTGGTTGCCGCTTCACCTCCCCCGCTATATCCTAGATGGTGGTAGGCGGGGAAGAACCGCCCCCGCAGCGTCAACCCATCGTCGGTGGTAAGATTGACTAGCTGATAGTCGGTCAGGCCGAGGGCAGTGGGGTCGGTGCGAAGCATCGAGCGCGGGGGTTGGGTAAGGCGACGCAGGGCATAGGGGTCGAAGCGGAGGCGGACAATAGTGGCGGCGAGGGTGGCCGCACTGAACGCAGTGGCGATGAGCAGCAGGCGGGTCACTTTGCGCTTGGGTGGGGTAGGGTTGGTACTCAAGGTCGGCAGTTCCTTACCTTTTTGGGGGGATTGTACAGCCCTTATCAGTTAGCTCTATTATAAACGCCAAATAAGATAGTGGCAAGCGGGTGGCCGCTGCCACAACCTTCGCCGCCAACCTAAAGCCGGGGGTCTACCGGCTCGCTCTCTAGGGCTAGCACCCCGAACACGCACTCATGCACGCGGCGCAACGGCTCGTGGCGGACGAATCGCTCTAGGGCCTCGATGCCCAGCGCGAACTCGCTGAGGGCTAGAGTACGCTTTGCCCCCAACCCCCGCGCCCGCAGCCGCGCCAAGTTCTCCGCCTCCGTATACTCTGGCCCGTAGATGATGCGAAGGTACTCTCGTCCCCGGCACTTCACTGCGGGTTGCACCAAACCGCGCTGCCCTCTTGCCACAAAGTCGAATGGCTTGACCACCATCCCTTCACCACCACTGGCGGTTAGCTGCTCCCACCACGCGATGGCCGCCTGCTGGCTTGATTCGTCGGTCACATCCACCAACTGGTAGGGAGTTGCCAGCAGCAACCGCTCGTCGGCGCGGCATATTGCGGCAAGGGTGTCCATGTGCCAAACGTGGGGTTTGTCGCTATGCACCGCCCCGGCGGTTGCCAGCAGGGGGAAGGGGGCGAGCTTGAGGTCGTCGAG
>JBBSEE010000060.1:0-9031 GCA_038239995.1 Chloroflexia bacterium
ACCGGTCAGCGGGCGGCTGAAGCGCACTACGGTGTTGACCGCGTTGGTGCCCGCCTCGTACACCACTCGCCACGTCAAGGCACTGTTGGCAACCGTATCGAAGCCACTGTTGGGGTTGGTATCGGCGGGGTCAGGCAGTTGGGTCAGCCGCACCCCGTTGAGAAACACGCTCCGCACCTCGACGGCGGGGGCGAACAACAGGCCAATCTGCTGCTCGGTCTGCCCCTCGCTGGTGGTGAAGCTCTCCTCCAGCGTCTGGGGCAAGACGGTGTTCAGCCAGTCAATCGCCTTGTTGGTCTGTTGCAGCAGGTTGTCCTCCGTCCAGATTACCCCGCTGCTGTCGCCTAGCTCGATTTGCAGCATCGGCTTGACCGTGGTCCAGTTGATACCCATCGGTTAGCTCCCCTTTCTTATGAATGTAGAAGGTAGAAGGTAGAAGGTAGAATCTAGAATGAGGTGTGTTTACGCGCTACCCGCCAAGATAACGGAATTGGGCTGCATTTTCGCTTTTCATAGGAGTTACGCAGTTGAGCAGGGCGTATGCGATTCGCCCCTACATCATCAGGCGTAAATCCAGCCCCAACTGCGTAACTCCTATTTTCATTCTAGATTCTACCTTCTACCTTCTTAATTCCTCCTCACTCCACCGCTGCGTCGCCCAGATTGCGCTTGGCCTCGGCTAGGGTGTGGATGTTGGCGGCGACTAGGGCCACCTCGTGCTGCACCAGCGCGTCGCGGTCACTGGGCAACAGGCTGGGCCAGATGACCTCGACGGCCATGGCCTCATCGTAGGCCGCCCCGCCCATCCGCGCGGCGATTGCGAGGGCCATCCGCACCCGCCGCGCCAATGCGTCGCCCCACACCAGCCGCCGCCGCGCGGTGCTTTGCATCATCGGCTGCAACTGGACTTGCAGGGCCACCCCGCTATGCACCCCGCCCGGCACATCGCCGAAGCTGACGCGCGGCACCTCGGCAATGTCGTGCAGCATCCGATGTAGCTCGTTCAGGTAGGTGTCGAACACCTGCGCCCCGCCCGCAGTCATCATCTCTAGCAGGTACGCTTTCGCGCCGGGCGGCAGCGTCCACAACTCGCCGGGGCCAACTTGTAGCTGGTCGGTATGGTCGGCCCCCTCGATTACCCCCACCGGCGCGGCCCCGAACTTCATCACCGCGGCGAAGGTGGTTATCGCGCGGTTAAGCTCGGTCTGCAAGGGCAGCAAGGGGAGCAAGTCGCTCTCGCCCCAGTAGGCGTTGGGCCGCCGTCGGTTCGCCACCACGATGTAGGGTATCAGCCCATAGGGGTTGGTGAGTTGCTGCACGAGGCGACCGTCCTGCCACTGGCGATACTCGGTGGCGGTCCACTCCTCGATAATCTCGCTGCGGGGGCCGACCGTCTGGGTGGCCTGCTGCACCCCCCACTGCTGGGTGTCGGGCAGATTGCCGGGCTGCCCCGCCTCCACCCAATAGCGTTGCGCCGCCCATTCGACCACCCGTATATCGTCGGGCTTGGTGCGGACCCAGAAGTTGCCCATGTCCACCGCGGTAACGCTGACGGTGTGCGCGTCCACGTCCCAGCCCAGCCGAAAGGCGGCATCGCCTAGCACGCTGGCGGACAGGGCGGCGGCGTAATCCAGCGCGGCGAGGTTGTTGTGGCGATAAATCTGTTGCCACATCTGCGCCGCCCCCGCGTCGCCGAGGCTGAAGCTGGGCGGCGGCGACATCAGGTAGGCGGCAATCTTGTTGGCGAACACGCTCAGGTAGTTGACCACCACCGGCTGCTCCCGCCGCGAGGGGCGATCCAGCCACTGGTTGCCGCTATACGCATCCCAGTACCAGCGATAGCCGCTGATGCGGTCGGCATCGAGGGCGGCGAGGTTCGGTTTGCTCAGTTCGTCCATGTCATTCTCCTATCACTCCATCAATCCCCATCAGCCACATATCCGCGACGAAGGCTTTCTTGTATTGCAGGCTGGGGTAGATGATGTCCTCGTTGTAGGTGTGGATGTAGTACAGTTCATGGGTGAAGCCGCCGTCGGTGCTGAACTGTACTGCCCCACTGTGCTGGATGCAGTTGTCGCGCAACCCGCGCAGGTGGGCGAGCAGGGCGATGTGGCTATCCTCCACCGCCAACATCGCCCCGAAGCGGTCGAACATCGGCCCCGCGATGTAGGTGTTGACGTGGACGGCGGCGATGAGCTTGACTGCCCCCGCCACCGGGGTGAGGGTGTAGGTGTAGCCCTGTCGCTCCGAGGGCAACGCATATGTGGTGGTGGTGCCCAGATTGCTGTCGGGGCGGGCATACATGGTATGGCGGCGCAGTATCGGGGTGGGTAGGCCCGCGATATGCGGGGGTGGCAACAGAAACTTGTACCAATCGCCCGGCCCGCCTCCCGCCCCGCCGCTAGGGTCGCGCAGCCAAAAGTCGAAGTTGGCGGCGGGGTTGGGGGTCAGCCATTGCTCCAGCGTAAGATAAGTCGGCATAGTTCCTCCCTCTGGCGATGCGCGAGCGCAGGTCTAGCTCATCCAGCGTCGCGCACAAGGCCGCGCTAATCAGCAAATCGTCGTGCAGGTTGGGGTCGGCCACCGACCAGCGCATCGGCTTGTGCGGCCCCGCCAGCACCTCATAGGTCGCCGCGCCCGCTTGCTGCCAGAACAAGGCGGTGTCCGCGGCACCGTCAGGGGCGTACTCCTTGTACCGCCCGCTCTCCACCAGTACGAGGAAGTCCCAACCCAGCTTCGATTTGCTACTCTGATTGAACAGGAAGGGCGTGACCCGCCCCCGTAGTCGCGCGGCGAGGAAGCTCGCCAGTCCCGCCCCGATGCCGGTCGCGTCTATCACGATGTGGGCGGCGGGCCACACGTGGTCGGCAAGGTCAACAAGAGTGTCGGCCAGTTGGCTATGCTTCGTCCCCCGCCACAACCGTCGGTCTACCACCCGATAGATGGGCCGCGCCGTGCTAGGGTCGAAGGCGATTACGGTCAGCGCGGTGCTGTCCTTGCGCGGGTTGGCCGCCCGTATCTCCCCTTCCGCCGCCTCCGCTTCCCCCGCCACATCCAGCAGCAGGGCGTAAGTGAGGTTTGAGGTTTGAGGTTTGAGGTTTGAGTGGCTGCGTGCGTGGTCGCCTTGCATCTGGGCGAGGCGGTGGGGGTCGAGCAGGCGGCCCGCCTCGTCCAGTTCGATAAGCTGGTATTCAGTCTTGATGAAGGGGTGTTGCCAGCCTAGCTGCGCCGCCCGCGCCTCCACGTGGTCGCGGTAGCTGGGCACATCCTCGGCCACCCGCTGCCAGTCCACGATGAACAGGTGGGGCTGGCCGTCCGCCACCTGCTCCCGCGCCGCCTGCCGCCGCGCCCGTGCCAGTAGACTGTCCGACCGCCATGGGGTGCCCAGATACAAGATGGGGGCGTTGGTCGCGGCGGTCATCGGCACGAAGCGGGCATCCCAGACCGCCGCGTCAATGTCCTGTGCCTCGTTGCCAATCAGCAGCCTATTGGCGGTGTGTCCCCGCGTGTTCGCACTCTCCGCCGTAGTCAGGAAGGCGACGCTAGCCTTGCCCACTTGCAGGCTGTATATCCCCTGCCGCTGCCACCATCCGCCGCTAATCGGATTGTCCAGCCGTTCGCGCAGCCGCTGCTTGCTGATGTCCGCCTGCCCCGCCGAGGGTGCGGCCAGCACTATCTTGCCGCCCGCGTTCTTGAAGTAGAGCAGAAGATAGGCGAGCATCTGAGCCACTGCCTCGTCCTTGCCACTCTGCCGCGCGAACTGAATTACGTATGTCCCACCCGCTTGCGCCAGCACCGCACCAATCACCGCCCGCACCGGCTCTAGCTGATACCCCCGCAGCGGCAGCCGTATTACCGCGCGGCTGAAACTGGCAACATCGTTGAGGGCGCGGCGCAGGGCCGTGTAGTATGGGTCGGTAGGGGCGGGTGGCACTCGCCCTGTGGGTTGGGTTACAGGTTGGCTCATGCTATTTATCTCTTTCTTCGCTGAAGTTGCTTCGGTTGGTTATCCTTCTTCCCCCCTTATTTTCACCCCACGAAAAGTAGGGGAAACTAGCGGGGGTCTGGGGGGTTGACCCCCAGCGGGTGAAGTGGCACCCTGCCCGTCGAGCTTATCACCTTGCCGCCCCGAAGTGCCGATTAGCTGGTCTGATGGTCAACCTCTGGGGGCTGACCCCCCAGACCCCCGCTAGTTTCCTTCTATATTTCGGGTGGTAAAGCTAGATGACGTGGGGTCGAGGATTTATCGCGCCCGCGTGACGCTTACTTGATGAGGCTGATAATCAGCGCGGCCAGCACGGTGCCAATCAGCCCCAGCACCAGCTTTTTCAGTTCGTCGAGGTCGGCGGCAAGGTCGTCGAGCCGCGCTTGCATCACATAATCGAAGGTGGTCACGGGTGTGGCCTCTACCGGCGTGGGTTTATCCTTGCCCTTCAGCCACCGCCGCAGTCGTTCGCCGGGCTGGTAATTGCTCATCGTGTGTCCCCCGTTCTGATCATCACTCATCACTCATCACTTGTCACTTGTCACTAGACCTCACCCCCCACCCCTAGCTCGGCCAGTACCGTGTCCAGTGCGGTCAGCAGAGTGCTGGCTTGCTGGCCGCTGATGCGATGGTGGGCCACTTCCGCCCGCACCAGCGCGTTGGCGGCGGCGACTGCCCCGCTGCGGTTGTCCTCGTGGAGGTTGCGAGCCAGCAGCAGGCGTAGACTCTCAATCGCCCCACTGAGGTCGCCAATCGCTCCGAACTTGGCAATCATCGCTTGCTCCTCCTCGGTGAATAGCGTGGTCATCAGCGGCGGGGACGAGTCGCCCCCCGTGACGGGGGGTTCGGGGTGATGGGCGGGGCAGAAGATGTCCCCCCGTTTGGCCTTGCCCTTACAGCTCAGTTTCGCACACGCCGCCATTTTGTCCCTCCTCCACCCTAATCGCTAGATACAGCAACCGCATCGCGGTCAGCTTGAGCAACTGCGGCTGCCGCGCCTGCGTGGTGTGGTGGTCGGTCGCCGTGGGGGCGGGGCTACTAGGCTTGCCCGGGTCCGGCGCGGGCCGCTGCCGCTGCGCCGCTTTTGTCCCCCTCATCATAACCTCCTTTCATACCATAAACGTCTAAGGTTTAACGATAGCATATTTTACCATAGAACATTTGTTCTGTCAAGGGGTTTTGGCAAAATTGGGGGGTCAATTTTGGGAAATTACCAACTATCTTGCAGGTTCGCAAGCAACCTATTGCACAACCTAAAGGATGCTGGTATAATATGTGGGGGAACGCTGACAAATACAAGATGCCGGGGCGAACCTGACCCCCTGATGAACGAGAGGCGCGGAGAGAGGTACGCATGAAGATAAAGGTGGTAGGCGCACATCAAGGCGAGTCGAAGAACTGCCGCTTCCTCACCGTGCTGGTGGACGAGGTGCTAGCCCTCGATGCTGGCAGCGTCGCCTCCGGCCTTACCCTAGAGGAGCAGGAGCGCGTCCACACCATCTTCCTCAGCCACTACCACTTCGACCACACCAAAGATGTGGCGGTGATTGGCTACAACACCCTGTTCAGCACGGTTATCAACATCTACTGCCTGCCGGTGGTCAAGGATGTGATGCTGGCCCACATCTTCAACGAGTCGGTCTGGCCCAAGCTGGTGGAAATCCCCTCCCCGCAACGTCCTAGTCTGATATTCAACACTATGGACCCCTACGAGACGGTGGAAATCCCCGGCGGCTTCAAAATCACCGCCTACCCCACCTTCCACAGCGTCCCCAGCATCGGCTTCTATGTGGAGAAGGGGGGGCGTAGCCTGTTCTTCACCAGCGACACTGGCGGCCACATGGGGCCAATCTTCCAGCGCATCCGCCCCGACCTGATGGTGATGGAATGCACCTACCCCAACCGTATGGAACGCTCCGCGATTGACTTCTGCCACCTCACCCCCAAGTTCGTGCGCCGCGAGGTGGAGGAGTTCCAGCGGATACAGGGCTACGTCCCCGTCATCCTCATCGCCCACATCAACCCCCACTACGAGACGGAAATCCGCGAAGAGCTTGCCCCCCTCATCAAAGAGTTGGGCGGGCTGATGCAGGTTAGTTATGAGGATATGGAGGTTACTGTTTGAGTATCTTGAGATGCTAAATGATGAACATATAAGGCGCAATGCCCGCAAATCTTGCCATTCTATGGTATAATACCCTATAAGTCCGTTATCAGCCTAGCGAGGACACTGATGTACGATGACGTATTGCAGAAGATGCGACAAAGCACAAAGCGGCTTCATTACAGAATAACCGACCACGTCAGCGAGGAACTGGACAAAGATGCGCTAACTGCTTATGATGTGGAACAAGTTATTCTTACCGGAAACATCATAAAACGTCAATTTGATAAGGGATGGGGCTATAAATACATCGTGCGCGGTCAAACCGCTAAAGGTGGTCTAGCTGAAGTTGCAGCTAGATTGGAGAAATCAGGGAAGGTGATAATTATTACCGCCTACATCGTGTAGAGGAGACGAGTTATGATTTGCGATAACTGTGAACAAGAAGGGGCATATATCCGCAACACGACCAAGGCTTATGGCTCTGGCGACAGCCTTGTAGTCATCGAGGATGTGCCGATGATAAGCTGCCGCAATTGCGGGGTTGACCTTATGACCGCCGAAACCCTACACCGCATTGACGAATTGAAGTCGTATCTCAGGTCCAACCTTGCCACGCAAACTGAGCGGCCTGTGCGGGTTGCCAACTTTCAGACAGACGCGCAACCCAGCGCAGCCGTCTATACCGCCGCCTCGCTTAATCATCTGTAGGGGCGAATCGTCGTTCGCCCCCTTTTAGCCCGATAGGGTGATGCTCACCCCTATTCCTTCCGCATCGCTTGATAGCGCATTATCATCGCCACCCCCGCCAACGCCATCACCGCGAACCCCGCCACCCACACCCAACTGCCTACCTCACCCCACCGCGCCTTGTGGTTCTGCGCGTCCACTATCACCACGCTGAGTATCGCGGTTATCCCCAGCATCAACTGCGTTACCCCCATCAGCAGGAAGTCGTGGGCCGCCGCCCGCTGTGACACTAGCACCGAGCCAATCGCCGCCACGATGAACACCGAGCTATACACCTGCGCGTGAAAATCGTCGAACTTCCACGGCCAGAACGCGCTGAAGGTGGCGGGCAATATCAGCAACCCCAGCCCGTATATCCCCTCCACCGCCGCTTGCAGCCACAAGTAGAGTTGCCAGCCGCGCGGGGTGTTCATGGCATGGGGGGCGGGCATATCCCGGCGCGGCCAATAGTAGATTGCCCACACGATAATCGGCGCGATGTAGACCACGAACCACGCCCAACCCGCCACCCGCTTGAAGTCGAAGCGGTCGAGGTGCAGGAACGACACCGCCGTGACCACCACCGCGAAGGTAATCGCCATCGGGAAGGCGATGCGCGACGGTGCCCAGCGGTTGATGATGATGAGCAACCCAATCGTGACGCATTCCGACAGGTAGATTGCGCCGAGGAAGCGGGTGTTGAACGGAGTCTTGAATATATCCCACGGCCAGCGCGGGCCAATCAGGTCGGGGTAAATAAACAGGGTTGCCCCCGCCACGAGGATGAGCGCGACCACTGCGCTGAAGATACGCACCCAAGGGGTAATCGGGGGGTTGAGGTTCTCTGCCTTCATGCGGTTGCCTCCATTTGAGGGGCAGCACGCTCGTCCTGCCCCCATATCTTACCTCACTTCTTGCCTACGTAGTATCATTGTACCCCCCGCCTCCCCGCTTGTCAATTAGTTCTGCTATAATCATGGTCATGAGCGACGAGATCATCATTGCTGGGGCCGGGGTGGCGGGGCTGACCGCCGCGATTAACTTGAAGCAGGCGGGACAGGCGGTGCGGGTCATCGAGCGCAATCGCGCATCAGGGGCGCAACGCTTCCCCGACTGGGACGCGGTGGAGAACTGGACTTCGGTCGAGGATTTGCCCGCCTTCTTGCAGCGCATCGGGGTAGAAGGCCACCGCTTCCGCCATGTGGGGCACCGCCAATTTAGCGTGATTGACCCCTTCGGCCAACGCTACGATGTGCGTACTCCCCGCCCCTTCTTCTACCTCATCAAGCGGGGCGCAACCGAGGGTGGGCTGGAGCGCGGCTTGCAGATGCAGGCGGAAGCCCTAGACATCCCCATCGAGTACGACACCCCTTGCCCACCTCGCCACGCCGACATCTGGGCGGGCGGCACCTTCGGGCAAGGCTCCCGCTTCGTCAGCGTGGGCATCACCTTCCATACCGACCATCCCGACTGGGTGTGCGGCATCGTGGATACCCGCATCGCCCCCCGCGCCTACGCCTATCTGGTCATCGTCGAGGGCGAGGGTACGCTAGCGGTAGTGCTAACCGAGGCGCGGCACGAGGCCAACCAACTATTGACCCGCGCCATCGCCGCCTTCCAGCAACACACCGAGCTAGAGATACGCGACCCCCACAAGTCGGGCGGCAGCGGCGGCGACCTTGCCGCCTACTTGCAGGGTGGCACCGAGTTCGTGATTGGCGAGGCGGCGGGCTTCCAAGACTTCCTCTGGGGCTTCGGCATCCGCCACGCGCTCACCTCTGGCTACCTTGCCGCCCAATCAATCTTGCACGGACAGGAGTGGCAGCCGCTGGCCGAGACGCGGATCCGCCCCCTCGTCCGCGCCTCCCTCGTCAACCGCTGGCTGTACGACCGCCTACCCAATCGGGGCTACGCCATGCTCATCCGCCGCTTCGCCCGCCACCCCGACCTCAACGCCCTCGTCGGTCGCTGGTATCACCCCCGCCTCATCCACCGCCTGCTCTGGCCGCTGCTCGCCCGCCACTTCCGCCACCGCGCCGCCACCCTCGCCGACCACCAGCGTTACACCGCCCGCACCCGCGTTTTTGTTCAAAGCCCCCAGCGGGGGTTGGGGGAGGAATCTTGACTAATAGGAGTTACGCAGTTGCGTCTGAAATTATGCCGGTTGATGTAGGGGCGAATCGCATACGCTCTGCCCAACTGTGAACTCATAT
>JBBSEE010000061.1:0-9009 GCA_038239995.1 Chloroflexia bacterium
AAGGCCGCGCTCCAGCCCGCCGAGGTGGATTACATCAACGCGCATGGCACCGGCACCCAATTGAACGACCATGGCGAAACCATGGCCACCAAAGCGGTGTTCGGCGACCACGCCTATAAGCTGGGTATCAGCAGCATCAAGTCTATGATTGGACACGCGATGGGGGCGGCTGGCTCCATCGAAGCGGTGGTCAGCGTGATGAGCATCGTAGACCAAGTGATGCCTCCCACCATCAACTATCAAACCCCCGACCCCGAATGCGACCTTGATTACGTACCCAACACCGCCCGCGCTGCTAAGATAGACGTGGTGCTGTCCAACTCCATCGGCCTCGGCGGCCATAACTCGTCGCTCATTTTCCGCCGCTATCAGTAGCCCACCCCCAGCCCCTCGCGATGGGAGGGGAGATTTACTCATGGGGGAGGGGGATTAGGTGATTTATGATAAGCGAACCCGACCAGCTATCCCAGCTTATCGCCGAGAACGCCGCGCTGCGCCGCGAAAACGCGGAGTTGCAACGCCAAATCCACGCCCTTGCCGCCCGCTGCCGCGAACTCGAAGCCAAGCTGACCACCCAGCGTAATACGACCACCTCGCCGTTGCCCCACCCGCCTACGCCGTCCCACGACCTCGCCGCGCGGCTACGAGCGGTGCGTAACGACGTGCTGCGCCGCGCCCTGACCGTGCCGCCCACCGTGCCGGTGCCGGAAGAGTTGCGCCGCCTCAGTGCCATTCACCTTGTCCGCTTCTACGATGCCTTCGCGGACTTCGTGGTGGATGGCAATGTAGAGTTGTTCAACGCCCGCCGCGAACCGCTGCGGGTCAACCTGCTGGACGCGGGGCTGCCCAGCGAAGTGGCACTAGAGATGGACCGGGTGATTGCCAACGAGCTAATCAAGGAATTGCCGGAGTATGTCTCCACTATCCGCGAACGGATGGTGCGCTCCCAACTGCTAGTCACCGAGACCAGCATCAAGCGGCAATTCGAGCGCATTGAGTTACCGCGATGGCTACCCCCCCAACACATATCCGCTTCCACGCGGCCAGCGGCCCCTTCGCCACCCCCCAGCCGATTACCCATGTGCGCGAGTACGCCGATGTGATGGTGGTACTGGATTACGACGGCCCGCCGCTGAAGCACGTCTACCTATATGTGGGTGGCAAGCTAGAACACGGCCCCTTTGAGCTTGTTGCTGGTCAATATCCTATCCCCTACAATGTGGACGATTACGTGGGGGTATTGCGCTGGGAGTTGCGTCAGCAGGCCAGCTCGATTGCTGCCGCCGAGCTTACCGTGCAGCCCCACAAGTTGAGCGACGCGGACGTGGCCTTCATCAAGGAGCGGCGCATCCCCACCTTGCTCGCCCACTTGGACGCGCGTAACGCCATCCGCCTGCGCTATGATGACGATTCCGACCGCCTCTACCACTTCTACAGCCTCGACTATAGCGTGGAGCGACTGCGCCACTTCTCCGCTCGCCTGCTCGACCCCTACTCTGCCCCCCTGTCACTTGCCGAGCGGCTATATCAGCGGCTGGCTTACCGCAGCGAGGCAGAGCAGGTGCAGATGGTGGGCAGCATCCGCGGGTCAGTGCGTTGGGCGGCGACCGCGACCCGCTGGGCCAATCATCCCGCCAATGTCGGCCTCGTCCACGAGGTGCGCCGCGAGGTGAAGGACTATGCCACCCCGCTCAACCTTATGCTCGTCACCCTACATCGTGAGCTTGCCACTCAGCTACGCGCCCTTGCCGCCCTGCTGGCGGCGCGTGACCCCGCCTCAGCCCTGCCCGCCGCGATGCGCCAAGCCGCCCGCCGTCATGAGGCATGGCGGGAGCGCAAGCTGCTCGCCCCCATCGCTGCGCTGCCGCCCTCTGCTATTTCCCTAAATGAGGCGCGGCGACAGCTTACCAGCGTTGCCAACCCCGCCTATCGCGAACTAGTCAAGCTGTGGCTCGACTATCGTACCCGCTACGTTAGCCTCGACCCCGCCGCGCACCTGTCCGGCCTGCAACCGATGCACAAGATATACGAACTGTGGTGCGTGTGCGAGGTGGCCGCCGCCCTCGGCCTGCGCGAAACTGGGCCTGATTTCGGGCGGGGGGCCATCTTCAGCGGCAGCTATCGCGGCCAGCCCACCACCCTGTACTACGACCAACCCACCATGGAGGGCTGGCTGTCAGGGCGGCTGGGGGTGAGCATCCGCCCCGATATTGTGCTGCAAGTGGGGACGCGGCGGCTGCTGCTCGATGTCAAGTATCGCATCGAAACCGACCGCCCCCGCACCGACGATATGCTGAAGATGCTTGCTTATATGAGCGACCTGCGTGTGCCGGTGGGGGGCATCATCTACCCCAGCGACGGCGAATTGCTGGCCCAGCCCGACCCCGCCAGCAATCAGGTAGTCTACGCCCTGCCCCTCCGCCCCCACCTTGCCGCCCCCGCCCAACTTACCGTCGCGCTGCAAGGCTGGCTAGCGGCGATGATAGAGTAGTGTGTTTACATAACATCACAATCTTGCAAACTACTACTCCCAACCCCTTGACTTTTACGCGGCATTGCGATTATATCGCAATGCCGCGTGTTGTATACGTAGCCACGCGGCAGAGGGTACTTCCCACGAGTTGCGCGGCGCGTGCCGTGCATTGTATAATGTTTCGTGAAAGGAGAACGACGGTGAGGAGCAAGAAGGTCGGCGTGGTGGTGAGCGGAGCGTTGGTGTTGGTGGTGTTCGCCAGCTTGCTGGTGGGCAGCTACCGCGCAAGCGCGAATAGCTGTGACGCAATCGCTTGTTGGCAGGTCAGCACCAGCCCCAACGTGGGCAGCGGTGATAACATTCTTAACTCGGTGAAGGGGATTAGCAGCACACAGGTGTGGACGGTTGGCTACTATATCAATAGCAGCCAAGTGGCCCGCACCCTAATTCAGTTGTGGAAAGGCAGCAGCTGGAGTACGGTGACTAGCCCCAACTCCGGCAGCAGCAGCTACCTCAATAGCGTTGGCTTCGCCACGGCGGACACCAATGCCACCGATGTGTGGGCGGTGGGTTACTATACCACCACCACGAGCGCGGGGCAGACCCTGATTGAGAAGTACCACAGCAGCAGTTGGTCAGTGGTGAGCAGCCCGAACCAGAGCGGAGCCAACTACCTGAACAGCGTAGACGGTAGCTCGGCCACCAACTACTGGGCGGTGGGCAATTATGTAAGCAACGGGGTGAACAAGACGCTGGTGATGAGTACCACCAACGGGACGAGTTGGAGTTTGGTGAGCAGCCCGAACGCCAGCAGCGGCAACGGGGTACTCAACTCGGTGGCGGTGCTAGCTAGCGATAACGTGTGGGCGGCGGGCAGCTACACTGACACTAACGGTATCTATGGTCTGATTCTGCACTGGAATGGAGTGGCGTGGACCAAGACTGAACTTAACAGCTTCCACCTAAGCCTCCAAGGCGTGTCATTTATCAGTCAAAGCGATGGATGGGCAGTGGGATACTACCCAGATAGTTATGGCACCCCAATTGCGTACCACTACTACAACGGCAGTTGGGCACGTGACCTCACCGCCGGAACCGTCGCTGGATTTTTCTATGCGGTACACTACTTCGGTCTCAACTCTGCCATCGCAGTAGGTAAGCAAACCGTGTTCGCTTCACCTGACCGTGCCCACGGCGAACGCTGGAATGGCACCAGCTGGAGTGATGATAATCTGGTCAGTCCCAACCACAACGATAGGCTCTATGGGGTGTCGGCGGTATCGGGCACCGACATCTGGGCGGTGGGGTTCACCAAGGTAGATGACAGCCACCCGGCCCAAACCTTGATTGAACACTACAACTAAACTGCGCCACTCAAGGCTTAATTCGCTGATTGCTGTAGCACTGCGGTTCGCTGCCGCAATCGGTGATTTAGGGGGAGAGCTAGATGAAAATACTTACTTTGCGGCTGGGCCTTTGTGCTAGTGTGCTAGCCCTACTTTGCACCACCAATGTATCTGATAGAAGCGGAGTTAATGTCGGAATAGCTGCGCCTCAAAGCAGCGCAAAGGCTACTCAATCAAGCATGGGATTGGCGGCCAGTCCTAGCCCCACCCCCGATTGCAGCTTGGCATGGCGATTGGTGGATACCCCCAATGGCGACCCCTTCCCGGTGGCCTTCGGTGGCGTGGCGGCGGTGTCGGCTAACGAGGTATGGGCAGTGGGGGATGCTCTGCGATATGGGTATCCCTACTATACCGATAACCCTCTCACCGAACGCTGGGATGGCAGTAGCTGGCAGATCATCCCCGCCCCGTCACGTAATCTCAATGATGTGCTGGCGGGGGTAGCAGCGGTGCGTAGCGATAATATCTGGGCAGTCGGGTCTGAGACTAGCCCTTACAATACCTTGATTGAACACTGGGATGGCGCAAATTGGAGCTTGGTAGACAGCCCCAACCCGCCACCTCATGCGGAAGCCGCGTTGCATCATGTGACCGTGCTATCCGATACTGATGCGTGGGCGGTTGGTTACTATGTTACCGCCACTGGCATCATCGGCTTTCGGAACACCTTGATAGAACACTGGGACGGCACGGCTTGGCAGATAGTGCCTAGTCCCAATGTTGGTAGCGATGACAACGATTTGTGGGGTGTATTCGCTATCTCCATTAATGATGTGTGGGCAGTGGGACAGTATTTCGATGATGAGAGCGGTCATTACCATGCCTTGACGATACACTGGGACGGCACGCAGTGGCGCATCGTATCCAGTCCACCATTCGACGGCAGCAACAGTTATCTGTACGGTGTGGCGGCGATAACCGCCAACGATATGTGGGCGGTAGGGGTATATTACACCAACTCGGTTGGGTCGGCCCTGATCCTGCATTGGGATGGCAACAATTGGCAACAGGTGGATAACCCCAACCCCTATAACACGCTTAATGAACTCCATGGCATAGTTGCGCTATCGGCGGCTGACATTTGGGCAGTGGGGTACGGAGGCGATTCTGGAGGCGTGGGTAGCACCTTGGTGAAACATTGGGATGGGATGAGTTGGCAAGTAGTGCCTAGTCCTAACCTTGCAATACAGTTGAATCCACTGTTCAGCGTGGTGGCAGTTAGACCATACGATATATGGGCGGTAGGGTATGCTTATCCTTCTATCCCCGGTACGCTAGCCCTGCACTACAGCGTACCAAACGGCTGCCCTACGCTCACCCCCACCGCCACGCCACTTCCTACCACCACACCATCACCCAGCCCCACCCCCTGTGCCTCGCAGTACCGCGATGTGGGGGTGGAGTATTGGGCGTATGGCTACATCCACTACCTTGCCTGTCGGGGGGTGACGGCGGGCTATCCCGACGGTTCTTTCCGTCCCGCCACGCCGATCAGCCGCGCGGAGTACAGCAAGCTGCTGGCTCTCGCCTACGGTCTGCCCCTCACCAGCCCGCCCACCCCCCGCTTCAGTGACGTGCCGCCCAACCACTGGGCATACGGCTACATCGAAGCATTGGCGGCGGCCAACATCAGCGTGGGCTACCCCGACGGCACGTACCGACCAAACCTGAGCATCAGCCGCGCCGAGCTAGTCAAGCTGACCGTGCTAGCCAGCGGCGCACCCCCCTACACGGGGCCATTCACCGACTACCCCGATGTGCCGCCGAGCCACTGGGCATACCAGTACATCAAGACCGCCACGCACCGGGGATGGGTAGGTGGCTACGCGGACGGCAACTTCCGGCCCAGTGCGACGAGCAGCCGCGCCGAGCTAGCCAAGCTGCTCTACCTCGCGCTGACCTTCCCGCGGGGTAGTTAGGGCGGATTGGTGGACATGGTATAATATCGCCATGCCCAATCCGGATGAGTACCGTCATCTCCCCGCGGTAGACCGCTTGTTCGCTGCCGATGTGCTGGCCGCCGCCCGCGCCGCCTATCCCCACGCTCTGCTTACCGAACTGGCCCGTGACGTACTGGCGGAGGCCCGCCGCGCGATTGCCGCCGGTCAGCCTGCGCCCAGCGTTGACCAGCTTGCCGCCACGATTAGCCAGCGGCTCGCCACCCTCACCGCCGCCCCGCTCACCCCGCTCATCAACGCGACTGGGGTGATTATCCACACTAACCTCGGTCGCGCCCCCCTATCTGCAGCGGCGATGGCCGCGATGCAGGAGGTCAGCGGCGGCTATTCCAGCCTCGAATACGACTTGCGGGCGGGCGCAAGGGGGCGGCGCAGCGATTACCTTGCCGTGCTGCTCGGCCAACTATGCGGGGCGTCGGCAGCAGTCATCGTCAACAACAACGCGGCGGCGGTGCTGCTCATCCTCACCGCGCTGGCAAAGGGGGGCGAAGCGCTGGTCTCGCGCGGGCAGGCGGTGGAGATTGGCGGCGGCTTCCGCATCCCCGACGTGATGCGCCAGAGCGGGGCGCGGCTGGTGGATGTAGGCACCACTAATCGCACTCGGCTGGCCGATTACGCGGCGGCGATTACCCCCCGCACCAAGCTGTTGCTCAACGTCCACGCCAGCAACTTTCGGGTGATGGGCTTCACTGAAAGGGTCGCCCTTGCGGAGATGGCCGCCCTCGCGCACCAGCATGGCCTGCTGCTGGTAGACGACCTCGGCAGCGGCAGCTTGCTCCCCACTGAGGACTACGGCCTCGCCCACGAGCCGCTGGTGCAAGAGAGCATCGGGGTGGGGGCGGATGTGGTCGCCTTCAGCGGGGACAAGCTGCTGGGCGGGCCGCAGGCGGGTATCATCGTGGGCAAGGCGGAGCCGCTAGCCCGCATCGCCAAACACCCCCTGATGCGGGCGGTACGCGCGGACAAGACTACCCTCGCCGCCCTGCAAGCCACCCTGCTGCACTACCTGCGCGGCGAAGCGACCGACCAGATACCAGTCTGGCAGATGATTAGCGCAACTTTGCCCCAGCTAGATGTTCGTGCCGCCGCTATTTGCGCCGCGCTCATCGCTGCCGGTTTGCCCGCCGAGGTGCGCCCCGGCCTGTCGGCGGTGGGTGGCGGCAGCTTGCCGGGCGAAACCTTGCCCACTGCCCTCGTCGCCCTTGCCCCCACGCCCGCGCATCGCTTCAGCGTGGACAAGCTGGCCGCCCGCCTCCGCCTCGGCCATCCCCCCGTCATCGCCCGCGTGGCCGCCGATGCCCTGCTGCTCGACCCTCGTACCATACAGCCCGACCAAGACGAACAGGTGATTGCTGCGCTCATCGCCGCCTTCCCCGCGCCCTCGCGCCTGACTAAGGGTGGAGGGTCGTGACCTTGCCGCCGCCCCCCCGCCGCGATAAACTGCGCGAAGCCGCCCTCGTCCTCCTCGGCCACCTTGCCCTCACCTTGCTGTTCACTTGGCCGCTGGCTGCCAACTTCACCACCGCCACCCCCGGCTTCATGCTGGAAGACCGCGACCAGAACCTGTGGAACTTGTGGTGGGTCAGCCACGCGGTCACGAACCTACAGTGGCCGTTCCACACCAACCTGATATACTACCCCACCGGGGTCAGCCTCTACTTCCACACCCTGCACCCCTTCAACGGCCTGCTCGCTATCCCGCTCCTCCCCCTGTTCGGCCTCATCCCCACCTACAACCTGATAGTGGTCATCTCCTTTGTCCTCACCGGCGGGGGCAGTTATCTGCTGGCAAAGCTGGTGCTGGGTGGCACCCACCCCCTCCCCACCTCCCCCGATTGGGGAGGAGCAAGACTCCCCTCCCGGTGGGAGGGGCCGGAGGTGGGTGCGAACGACCCCGACTCAAACCTCAAACCTCAAACCTCAAACCTCACCTTCATCGCCTTCATCGCCTCGATGGCCTTCACCTACAGCGCGTTCCATCTGTCGCAGTTGCGGGGCATCATGCAGCTAATCAGCCTCGAATGGCTGCCCATCTACCTCTACTTCCTGCTCCGCCTACTACCCCCCTTGCCCGCGATACCTGTGCCACACGGACGGGCGGCGTTGTGGGTGGGGGCGGGGGCGGCGGTCTGCTTGCTGCTGCTCGCTCTGGTGGATTGGTACTATACTATGTACGCGCTGCTGTTTACCGCCCTGTATCTGCTATATTTGCTGCTGGCGGGGTGGCAGGGTGGACTGCCGCTCAGGTGGCGCGATGTGCTGGGGCGGGCGGGGGCAACGGTGGGGGCGGGGGTCATCCTGATGCTGCCCATCCTCGTGCCCATGCTGGGCGAACTTAGCTTCGCCGCCTACGTCAAGCCTAGCCTCGAACAGGTGCGCGGCTACTCCGCCGACCTTGCCGCCTTCTTCCTACCGATGCGCGACCACCCGCTGCTGGGGGGCCTATCCCGCAGCGTGCGTGACGCATGGCCGTCGGCAGCCAACCAGTACGAGGTCTACCTCGGTTTCAGCGTGCTAATCCTCGCCGCCCTCGGCCTCGCGCTACGTCGCGCCCGCCCCTTCAGCCTGTTCCTCGCCGTCACCGCAATCATCAGCTTCGCCCTCGCGCTCGGCCCCACCCTGCAAATCGGCGGGGTCAGCTACCCCAACGTGCCGATGCCCTACCAACTGTTCAACTTGCTCCCCTTCGCCAGCATCAGCCGCAGCCCTGACCGCTTCACTGTCCTCGTCACCCTCAGCCTCGCTCTCCTGCTCGGCTTCGGCTTGCAGCAAATCAGCCAGCGTATAAGTAGGTGGCAGGGCGTGATAAATCATGCCCCTACAACCCTAATTCATAATTCAAGATTCATAATTCAAAATTGTCTCATCCTCGCTCTACTCATCTTCGAGTTCCTGCCCATCCCCTATCGGATGAGCGCGGCCCTGATACCGCCCTTCGCTAGTGTGTTGGCGCGGGAGGATGGGGCGATGAGCGTTCTGGAATTGCCGCGACAGGAGGGGTACTGGGGTGGCGGGCAGCGGATGCGCTTCCAGACCGCACATGGCAAGGCAATATTCGGCGGCTACATATCGCGGGAGTACGCGCATCCCTTCGTCTACACCACCCCCGGCTTCGCCCAACTGGAATTGGCGGGGGCGGATGTGCTGGACGCGAGCCGTGACCAGCAGCTAG